>VGMK01000060.1 GCA_016866375.1 Bacteroidota bacterium | reverse complement strand
CTGCTCATTGTCATATTTATCAAACGAAATACCCAATACCTTGGCCGTATTTTTCCAAGCCATAAAATGATTGTATTCCGTGGTTACTAGAACACCGTCTAAATCGAAAATAAGGGCCTTAATTTTCATTTTTAATCGTAAAATTCAATAATCCAGCAATTATCATTAATCCACCTCCGAGCATCAGTGCGCAAGCTGCATTTCCACC
Source organism: Bacteroidota bacterium (assembly GCA_016866375.1). Classification (GTDB taxonomy): domain Bacteria; phylum Bacteroidota; class Bacteroidia; order Flavobacteriales_D; family Crocinitomicaceae; genus UBA952. The sequence goes on along the minus strand of VGMK01000060.1, from coordinate 10,325 downwards.
AAAAAGGTGTCTAACAATAGGTCCTGAAAATAAAGCGCTTACAATTTGTGGCAGGGTGATAAAGAAATTGAAAATTCCCATAAATAAGCCCATTTTATCGGTAGAAATTACACCCGACAACATAGAATAGGGCATTGCTAGAATGCTTGCCCATGCAATTCCAATAAATATCATCGGTATAATCATTGCATTTTTGTCGGGCATGAAGTACATTAAAATTAATCCGATACCACCCATCACTAATGAAACCATGTGGGTTCTAGATTTACCAATTTTTACGGCAATAATCGGAATTAATAGAGCGAAAATAGCAGAAACACCATTGTAAATACCGAATAATATCCCCACCCAATCTCCCAGGTTTTCACTTAATGCCAATTGAACCATTGCTATTTTGTCTGTAGGATTATCCCTTGAAATTTCTTTCAGTGCATCTATCGAAGGCAGGCCATACGTATGCTCCCGTATTGCAGTTGTGGTATATACCCACATACAAAACAATCCAAACCAAGAAAAAAACTGAATTAATCCTAATTTCCACATGGTCATTGGAATTGAAAATTTTTCAGTTGATTTTTCAGTGTCAACAATCCCCATATCAATTCGCTCTTGGGGTGAATATTCTTTTGTTTTAAAAATTGTCCACAGAATGGCGATCATAAAAACAATTGCCCCGACATAAAAGGAATAAACCACATTAGGCTGAACCTTAACATTTACGAGATTATTTGGAACGCCAAACCAATTTGCAAGAATCCATGGTAAAAATGAACCAACAACTGCCCCTACTCCAATTAACGCCGTTTGTATTGAAAAACCAACAGTACTCTGGCTTTTAGGTAAATTATCCGCAACTAGCGCGCGAAAAGGTTCCATCGATATATTAAAGGAGGTATCCATCAACATTAAAAATCCAGCACCAACTAATAGTGCCGGAAAAACACTCGTATACTTATCTGCATTGGGTAGTAAAACTAATGCAGTACAAGCTAAAATTGCTCCTCCTAAAAAAAAGGGTCGTCTTCTTCCAAATGTTTTTGACCATGTTCGATCACTCCAATAACCAATGATAGGTTGAACAATCATACCCGTTAATGGAGCAACAAGCCAAAACCAAGAGAGACTTTCTACATTTGCTCCAAAATCCGTAAGAATTCGACTTGCATTTCCATTTTGAAGCGCGAATCCCATTTGAATCCCCAAAAATCCAAAACTCATGTTCCAGATTTGCCAAAAGGACAATTTCGGTTTTTCTTTTAGCATAGTTAAATTTCTAATTATTTGACCCACACCCGATAACCCCAGGCCTCTAAAACAAGGGGATGATCTTTTTTTAAGCGTTGCTTTTTTCCACTGAAAAGCTCCTTGTATTTACCCAAAAGTGTAGTATCCTTGATTTTCTCTGAAACATCTTTCGACGACATATTTATGGCCACCACTACTCTATTTTTACCTAATTGACGAGAATAAAGCAAAATAGAAGAGGTCCCACTGGAATGAAAAACGGTTGAGCCTCCATATTCCCCGTTCCATAGGGCAGGATTATCCCTTTTTAAGTGAAGTAGTTTTGAATAAAAGGAAACTAAATCCATCTTAAACCAATCAATGGTGTCTTTATCAAAAAACCTTAATCTTTTGTCCAACGAAGTCTCTTGACCATTATAGACGAGGGGCATTCCTTCTATTGTTGCTGCAAAAACTGCCATTGCAAAACGGGCATCACCCATGCGCTCCATTTCGGTCCCATTCCATGAGTTCTCGTCGTGATTAGACGTGAAGTGCATTCGGTAATCCGACTTTTTGTAAGTGTTCTTTTCAAAATAAGTCAAAACATCCGCCTTTGTTTTTTTTCCTTTCGCGATGTCGTTCATAACGTGGTGTAATTCCCATCCATACGTCATATCAAATGCTTGGTGTTGATCAGCACCTTCTGACTCTGCCAGGAAAAAGATAGGTTTAACGGCGTCTAATTCTTTTCGAGCGTCAATCCAAAAATCCATTGGCACCCAACCCGCCACATCGCAGCGAAAACCGTCGATATCGGCATTTTTTAACCAAAATTTCATGGATTCAATCATCGCTTTGCGCATTTCTCGATTTTCGTAATTTAAATCTGCAACATCCCACCAATCTGTACCAATTGTTGGTTGTAAATTACCCAAAGAATCAAGGGTGTACCAATCTTTATGACCTTGGTCTACCCACACGTTATCCGGAGCAGTGTGGTTTGCCACCCAGTCTATAATCACTTTCATATCCAATGCATGCGCGTCTTTCACGAGTTGTTGAAAATCACCCAAGGTCCCAAATTCAGAATTTACCTCTTCATAGTTGCGCACGGCATAATAACTGCCTAAACCTCCTTTTCTATTTTTTTCTCCAATGGGATGAATTGGCATTAACCAAATAATATCAACACCCATTTCCTTTAATCGCGGGAGGTGTTTCGCAAATGCATTAAAGGTTCCTTCAGGTGTGAACTGCCGGACATTAACCTCATAAATTGTTGCGTTTTTAGACCATTCCGGTACTTTAAACTGCCCAAATGTCCCGCTTGAGATTGACAGTACAACAAAGAAAGAAATTAATCTCATGTATTGAAGGTTTATTGGTTGAAAATGTAATGAATGTGGTAGTTCACCAAACAATCAATTGGCCTTTTTATAATGGCACCTATGGAAACACCAAAAGACGCTGCTGCCTCCTGCAACTCCTTTTCAAAAAGAGATGAAATAGAACCCACAAAATTGATTTCTGAATGGATATAATTTGGATAACACGTTACGTGAATATCAAAGAATCTTTTGAAACCTTCTACCAACATAGACTGAATGTAAGGATCAGACTTGTGCTTGTGAATAAAGGGCATAAATGAGGCAATAAATACGTTTGCATTTGGCTCACGATAAACTTTAAAGACGATGGCATCCTTATCCAAACCGTAAGTAGAAATGAAATCATTTTCAATTTCTGGGCTCAGTTTATTGTAAAGAAAACTTGCCAATAACTGCTTTCCAAAGTAAGAACCACTTCCCTCATCACCCAGAATATAACCAAGTGCTGGAACCTCCTCAGAGAGATTTTCACCATCAAAATAGCATGAATTGGATCCGGTACCAATGATGCAAGAAATAACCGGAACCCCTCGATAGGTCGCATAAGCGCAAGCGAGTAAATCGTGTTCAACGAGAATACTTGCATTGGTAAAAATCCTACCCAATCCCTCAGCCACGATTGCATTCATTTGAGGACTTGAACAACCTGCCCCATAGAAATAGACACCCTCAATTTGTGATGCTAGACTCAAAATGTCTTCGTGTTTTTTTAATTCACTTTCAATAAGATCCGCGGAATGAAAATAAGGATTGAAGCCCATGGTTGAATAAAAAGTTTGGTTATTTTTGCTATCGACTAAAACCCAATCACTCTTGGTTGAACCACTTTCTACAACAAAAAACATATATTTGTACGGGTTAAAATGTAACTTCGTGTCATTTATACACTTTCAAATTTAAGTTATAAATTCGAATTAGCGACAAATATGCAAAAAAAAGTAATTCCTGAGTTAAATCCAAACGTATCCGTTGACTGTGTTATCTTTGGATTTGATTTAGACAAATTAACGGTATTGCTCATTGATCGTGGACAACAAACCCAAGGAGGACCGCGTTTAGCCTTACCAGGAAATTTAATTTACAACGACGAAAATCTTGACCAAGCCGCCAACAGGATCTTGAATGAATTGGCAGGAATTAATAATATTTATTTGGAACAGGTGGGTGCATTTGGCGATCCTAATCGAATTTGCAAAGAAGCCGATAAAGAATGGCTGCAATCTATCCGCGCGGAGCCAGAGGCCCGGGTGATCACGGTGGCATACTACTCACTTGTAAAAATGGCGGATTACGCTCCGAGAGCCTCCTCATTTGCAAAAACAGCAGGCTGGGCCCCTGTCACTCAAATTTTTGAATTGGCATTCGATCACTACGAAATTTTACAGGTTGCTAAAGATAAATTGCGGCAAAAAATAAAAATACAACCCATTGGATTTAATTTACTCCCTGAAAAGTTCACGCTGAGCCAACTTCATAAATTGTATGAGAGCATCCTCGAGAAACCGTTGGACAAAAGAAATTTCAGAAGAAAAGTTCAAAAACTAGGTATTGTGACACCATTAAAAGAAAAACAACAGGGTGTTCCGCACAAGCCTTCTCGCTTGTACAAATTCAACGAAGAAAAATATGAGGCCTTATCGAAAAACGGCTACGATAATTTCGATTTTTAGTTGTTTTTTTTCAATCTTAACAACGGGCTGTTCGTCTGATGGAGAAAATTCGATGTCGAACGATTCAAAAGTCTATCCGAACAAACAAGCCAATACCAATCTAAGTCCCAAATTTTCTGCAAAAGTCAATTATTCAATTAGCGATGAATACTTATTTTTTTCTTATGAAGGTCCTGAATTTGCCGTAGTAAACGGAGAAATCTCTGATACAGCACATCGTCTTTCAAATTTTGCCTCAAAAATCACCGGGGAGCAGCTAAAAAAACGATACGCGGAAGGAAATTATTCAAAAGTAGACCTTACAAAGATTGTTATGAAAACAGAAGGTATGGATAATGAGGACTCCGTACTGTACACATTAAAAATTCCCTTAGTCCGCGTTAAAAATAAATGTGCAGCTTTTACATCTTTCGATCATTCTGGAGGTTGGAACCACGCACCTGACATCAAAAAAAGGTTAAAAGACTTGAAAAAACCCGGAAAAACAACCGTTTTGTGCAACTCACTTCGTGTAAGTAAATGTTACAAAACGAAGGAAAATCTTCAAGAGTATTGGATACAATGGAAAAATAAACAAATGCAAGGGGAGTGTCCCTGTAAATAATCATTCAAACATGTGTTTTATTCAATTCATTAATTGCGACAGCATTTGTTATTTATATTTGTTTTGAGTTACATGATGTAACTTTTGATTAGTTCAATTTGTTTTAACTGTAAACATTTTTTGGAGACACAAGAGTACAACAATGCCTTGAATCAATTCAGTCCTTCACTGATGCGTTTTGCTGTGAACTTTCTTCGTTGTGAAGAGGAGGCAAAAGATATTGTGCAAGATGTCTTCGAAAAATTGTGGATGAACAGAAACAAAGTAGAATCAGGAAAAATGAAAGCGTGGCTATTTACCTGTGCGAATAATGCGATGATCAATTTGATTCGCAAAAAAAATCGCTCCTGTGAATTGAACGTTTCTTTTCATGAAAAAGAGGTGTATGATTCGGGGCACTACGAGTCCAAGCAGGCAATCCAGCATGTGGTTTCAACACTTCCTCCTCTACAAAAAAGTATTCTCTTGCTTAGAGACTTGGAGGGATATACCTACGATGAAATCGGCGGTATTCTAAGCCTTTCGAACACTCAAGTGAAAGTATACCTGTTCAGAGCACGAATGAAAATGAAAAAACAGTTAACTCAATTGAACGAACTTGCATGACCTATCCTGAACGGGAAAATATCGACCGCTGGTTTTTTGATTTCTATGAAGGAAATTTGACTCCGCAACAAGCCGAGGCTTTAGAGGTATTCTTAGAGGATCACCCCGATTTGATGATGGATTTCATGGCTTGGGGTGAAACGAGCTATCAAGCCGATGAGACATTTTCCACTGAATTTGATAGAACCCATTTATTGCTGAAAAAAGAACCGCGTTTCAAAGCAGCGTATGCCCTGTATGGTCTTTCGTTGATGTTGAGTGCATTAATATTCATAAAATATTACACAACAGGATTTCCACCCGGGAATTCACCTACCCTGAGCTCCTTAAACCATACGAAGGAGAATAAAAACAATTCTGTTTCAGGTACCCCAAACAAGTCAGTTTTTTCTGAACCAAGGCATTCACATATTGCCGAGCAATCTGAAACTTCAGTATTGACAAATAACTTGAAATATGAGCCTATTAAGGGGGACAAAGTACCTTTGAAAAACCCACAAAAGTATATTGCAACGGCGCTGAGTAATTCAAAACATCCCGTACAGCCTCCTCCTGCGGAAAATTCTCTTAGATACCTTATTGGCGAATCGGAACAACACAGGCTCGGAGAAGAAAACTCAATTCAGCGAGATTTAGGCATGAGCGAACAGACGCTCGCTAATTCTACTGCACAGGACATTCCAGCCATTGTCCTTGGCTCTGCAAGCCCTCTTCCCGTTGAATTAAAAGGCACTGCGTTTACTAATGACGAAGATCCCGGTGAAACAAATGACAAGACATCCTTAACAACTCGGAAAAAATTCAGCTTGAATATTGTAAAAATGAGAATACAACCCCTCATCCGAAAAATCGAAAAACTATCTACCGGTCTAACGTACATCCCTGATATTTCTTATGCCCTGCCCGAGTTGAGTCAAACGGATGTTATGATTTCAAATACGGGAGCCATTTCTCAATTACGTTATCAGCAGACGGCTGTTGCGCGTTGGATGGATGAAGGCACTCAGCAAAAAATAAGTAATCAAGTCACCATTGATGGATATTCACGCTTGGCGCGATCGGGATTAGCATTGCAATTGAATCATCATTATTTTGGTAACGGTGCCCTCTCGCAGTACGATGGAGCATTTATTATTTCTCCAAAAATCGCCCTGAAAAGAACGTTATCTTTGGAACCTGCAGTACGCATAAAATTTGGAGGTTATCGATTAGATGCCAACAAAATCGCTTCTTACAATAACCAATTTATTGAGTTTCAAACTGGTGAACAACAGCTTGTCAATTTTGATACGAGCTTAAGTATCGGAAGCCAATTGTTATATCGTGATTTAGATCTTGGGGTAACTTTAAATTCCTCGCGCGGTTATATTGGTTTACAAGCAGAAAATATTACCGGTCACTTCAACGATATTTTCTCAAATAAAGAAAATAATTACCAACATGCCTTTTTAGAGCTATCGGGGATTGCAGGAACACAATTCCTTTCTCAAAAGCAACGGCTTTCTTTCGCACCTTTCGTATATTCAACATGGAAAATAGGTAAATTTCATTCATTTGTCGGGTTCAGCGCAAGTATCTACGGTGTGAAAGTCGGTGGATCTGTGAGCCACTCGCAACAGACCGTTCAACTCGGTTACCAATCAAAACGCTTCGGAATACTTGCGCAATCAAGTTTACAAAAGCAGCAGGCACACATGCGTTTCACCCATCAATTAATGTTGCGTATAAACTCAGAAACTAGTAAAAAACAAAGAAGATATATCACCTTATAAGCCCCTTATGAAAATAACAGTAATCCTATTCTTATTATTAGCCGTATGCGTAGAGGTAAAAGCACAAGACCCTTCATTCACTCAATTCTATGCAAGTCCCATCTATCTTAATCCCGCTTTGGCCGGCTCAACAGGTTGTCCGCGCATTGTCTCGAATTACAGGAATCAATGGCCACAATTAACCGGAAATTACATTACAAGTGCGGTTGCTTACGACAGCTACGTAAAGAGTATTTCAGGTGGACTGGGAATTATCGCTCTTCACGACATGCAAGGTCAAGCGACCATTCAAACCTCAATGATTGGCGGCATCTATTCCTACAATTTAAAGGTTAATCGTAAGTTTTCCATGATGTTTGGAGCGCGTGCAGCATATTTTCAGAAGTTTCTTGATTGGGATAAATTAACTTTTGGTGATATGATCGACCCAAGGAGGGGCTTCATTTTTACAAGCGGGGATGTGCCAAGAGGGAATGGTCGTCGGGGTTTCTTTGACCTCTCAGCAGGTCTTGTTGGTTTTGGCAAAAACTATTATTTCGGTTTGGCCGCCCATCACTTGAATCAACCTGATGAATCGATGATATTAGGAACGTCGCGCTTACCTGTGCGCATTACAGGACATGCAGGAGCAGAAATCAAACTGGGCCAACGAGGGCGCTACACAAATACAACGAGCGTTTTACCGAACATCATTTATCAATATCAGAATGGTTTTCAAGAATTGAATATTGGCACTTATGTCAAGTATGGTGATTTTACGCTGGGTGCATGGTATAGAAATCGCGACGCCTTCATCTTGTTGTTTGGTATTAGTTTTGAAAAATTTAAATTGGGTTATTCCTATGACTTAACTGTTTCGAAGCTTGGAAACGGAATTTCAGGAGGGTCACATGAGGTTTCCCTTGGATTAAATTTAAAATGTCGTAAGAAAGCAAAACCTGTTCGTAAGATTTCTTGTCCTTCGTTTTAACTGTACCAACCTTCTTGATTTCACTATTATCTCCGGATTTTTCCAAAAATTCGACTTACCTTTGTAAAAACGTTCTTTGGGGTCGACATTGGATTTGACAGCGGTAGCGGTAGTCAAGTGTCAGCATGCAGAGGCTTGTGGTGTTCCTCTATAATCTCATGTCACAAACAATAAATGACAATACGTCATACGCACTTGCTGCTTAATTAACGGAATGTTAATCGAGCTTAATTTGACTGAAGCAAAGTAGGTTGAACAAGTACTTCCGGTAGATTGCCGCCCATTCGGTCTGCCTTACGGAAGTTCATCTCATTGGGCTAGCCGAGGTGATGGTTTTAAGTTTCGGTAAAATTTTAAAACCTACGTTGTAGTTTTGGGTGTTCTTGTCCGAGCTGCAGCCCACAATCAATCAAGAAATAAGCATGTAGAAAGCTGGAATACTCACTGTTTGGACGAGGGTTCGAACCCCTCCGACTCCACAAATTAAAATCGTAAATATCTAACATTTAGGTGTTTACGATTTTTTATTTTCTTAATTTTGTACGATTAATGTACGCCTAAGTCATTAAGGAACTTTTGAAAATTGAAAATTTGACCGCTTCGCGGTAAATAATCAAATTGTCAAATGAATTTACCCGCATGGAATAAGATTTGAACACTGGTTGGCATAATAATTTTGAAGCCTTTTTTTGATAAACATCCTACCATAATGTGTTTTAAAATATTTCTCACGTCTAGTGGAATCTTGTTGATTTAAGCTGGCTTCAAAATAAATTAGCTTTAATGGCCTTCTATTTGTTGTGGAAGGCACCAGACCTTTGTTATGTTGTTCAAATCTTAAGTGTAAATTATGGGTGTAGCCAACATAATGTTTATCATCAGTTTCACTGAATAGAACATAAACATAATAAAAGCTATTTTCAAAATCCATAATTTACACTTATTCCATCGGGTTAATCCCTGAGGCAACGGACAGAGAACCCACTCCTCTTACCGTCGGCGCCCCTGAAGACACCGCCATCGTCGTAACTCAGGCCGCGGCCCCAGGCACTGCCTGCACTGGTCTCCGTAGAACTCCACCAGAAACCGAAGTCGCCAATGCCGTAGAATGGACCAAAGCCGTGACGGCGACCGCCCGGAAGACCTGAGAAACCGCTTTCGTTGGTTCCATTGCCATTATCATACCATCCATTTACTGATTTCATCTTAGTACCCGCTTTTTCAAAACCACCTAAAAAGTCGGTAAGTTTTATCCATTCTTCATCGGAAGGAATATGATACCCAACAGGTGCAAGACCTCTTGAATCATTTACCGCATACCAGTTATAGAGTTTACCATATTTCGCACCATTCACTCGGTCGTTGTTATAATAACACCAGGCAGGTTGTTTGTTTTTTCCAGCTTTTTTCCATTTTTTGGCTGTTTTCGCTTCAGGAATAGGATCACCGTTTCTAAAGGTTGCAACATCCAAATTCTTGGTCATCCACACTTGGGTACCAATGGTTACGGTTTGGGAAAAGATTGTGCTACCTGTTCCGATAAGTACAAATAAGAAAAGTGTTAACGTGGCTTTCATACTAATGTTTTACCAAATTTATTGAAATTATTTAACTTTCCCACCCATTCTTTTTAGGTGCTTCAGGTTCGCCCAATGTATGATTTACGCTTTCGGTTTTGGGCAATACATACGGCATTAGTTTACAAAGTATATTCAGCCGTTGCACGGGGTCAAGTTCTTTGCATAAATCGCTTTATAAAGTATGCTCAATTTGTTCAAATCCTCCAAAAAGGGGTTCGAAAAAATGTCAGTTAAGACCACAAATTAAAATCGTAAATATCTAACATTTTGGTGTTTACGATTTTTTATTTTCTTTATTTGTACGATTAATGTACGGCTAAATCATTAAGGAACTTTAGAAAATTAAAAAATTTGACCGCTTCGCGGTAAATTATCAAATTATCAAATGAATCAAATAAATTATTTTATGATTTTTGCTGCGTTCGGCAGCCCTCAAACAAGTTTGGATCTGCATTCACTGATGTTTCCGGTCAATTTAAAATTGTTAGATATGGTTTTAGTTTTATCA
>VGMK01000059.1 GCA_016866375.1 Bacteroidota bacterium | reverse complement strand
ACTGCTGGACTGCATTTCACGGAGAATTTACTCGAGCGATTGCAGCAGAAGGGTATCCACTCTCATTTTGTAACGCTTCATGTTGGCGCAGGCACCTTTATGCCTGTGAAATCGGAGACATTGGGTGACCACGAAATGCACGCTGAGTTTTTAGACGTATCCATCGATTTTATTCGGGCATTTCTCGAAAACAATGAAAAAAAGGTATGTGTGGGCACCACTTCCTTGCGTACCTTGGAATCCTTATATTGGATGGGAGTTAAGGTCTTGTCCAATTCCAACATTAGTATTGAAGAAATTAAAATTTCACAATGGGATGCGTATGAGCTTCCGCAAGATTTTTCTGTTGAAAGTTCATTTATAGCACTTGAAAATTGGATGAAATCGGCTCAACTAACGCATTTGGTAGTACCCACTCAATTATTAATAGCTCCCGGATATTCCATCCGAACGGTAGATGCTATTCTAACAAATTTTCACCAGCCGGAATCTACCTTATTGCTTTTGATTTATGCCTTCGTGGGTGACGATTGGAAACACATCTATTCGCATGCCTTAGCAAAAGATTACCGCTTTTTAAGTTTTGGAGATGGTAGCCTTTTGTGGAGGAAATAGTTAGATCCATTTGTGAATCTTAATGCTAATAAACAAAAAACAGCTTTCACTCTCGAATAATCAAGGTTGTCAGCATAGTCCTCTGAACCTTGGAACCAGAACTTCTGTAATTGATTTGTAAATTTATGTTTTCACCCGGCTTCATGTTGCGAAGGTGTTCTGCTTTTATAATATCTCCCTTATATTTTTTTCCGAGATAAGAAATACTTGTAACGTCAAGCTGCATTGAATAACAAAATGAGGGCGGCATTTGTATTCTTACTCTTGAGTTTGTAACTGTAGATACTGACTTTAAAACACATTCCGGTGCAGGAATCTTATTTACTTGAACTTGTTTGATTTCTAGAGTGTCTACTTTGTTCGAAGGTTCTTTTTTAACCAAGTATAGATCAACAACACCGGCTTGTGATGTTTTATACATATAAACGACTCTTTCCTTTACTTTGGTTTTTGTTATTACGCCTGTATTTGAAAGTAATTCAATGTTCTCATCATTTGAGTTAATATAAACTTCATTATTCCAGTTATCGTAGAATTTTGGGCATTCTGTCTCAATCAGATTTTGTGAAAAGCAATTTACGTATCCTAAACCAATTAGTAGAAATAAAAAAAATTTAGCTGTGTTCATAAATGAGTTATTAATTTTATAAAATTAACGAATAAATTTGAACTTCAAGACTCTCATACTCATTTTCATTTTGCTATCCTCTCATTCGTTTTCACAAAATCAGGATAGTACTGACCGTGCCTTATTTGCGTCTTTCGGGGAAGAATTTCTTTGGGGAACAGCCACAGCGGCTTATCAAATCGAGGGGGCATGGGATGTAGACGGTCGTGGGCCTTCCATTTGGGACGCATTTAGTCAAAAATCAGGAAAAATAAAACAAAACGACAATGGAAATATAGCTACTGATTTCTACCACCGCTTTAAAGAGGATATTCAACTTGCTAAAGACATGAAATTCAAGGTGTTTCGTTTTTCCATTTCTTGGTCACGAATTTTCCCCAAAGGAATAGGAGAACTGAACACTCAAGGTGTGGCCTTTTATCATGCTGTAATTGACGAATGTCTAAGACAAGGCTTGGAACCATGGATAACGCTCTACCATTGGGATTTACCCTTATCACTGCAAGAAAAAGGCGGGTGGGCAAATAGGGAAATAATTTCTTGGTTTAGTGCATATTCAACATTTTGCGCACGCGAATATGGTTCAAAAGTAAAGCATTGGATGGTTTTCAATGAACCGGCCGCATTTGTTGGTTTGGGTTACCTTGCAGGCTATCATGCTCCGGGAAAAAGAAATCCGAGGGCTTTTCTAAAAGCGAGTCATCACACGTGTTTGGCAATGGCAGAAAGCGGAAGAATACTTCGCAAAGAAATCAAGGACGCACAGATTGGAACGACATTCAGCTGTTCTGTCGTGGACCCTTGGAAATTAAATGGCAAACATGACAAAGCGGTAAAACGGATGGATGCTTTGTTGAATAGAATGTTTATTGAACCAAGTTTAGGGTTTGGTTATCCGTGCAAAGAGCTTCCTTTTCTTCGAAGAATGAATCGCTACATTTTGCCTGGTGATACCGAAAAATTATCCTTTGATTTTGATTTTATAGGCCTTCAAAACTATTTTCGTGTGGTCGCAAAAAGAAGTCCTATGATACCCTTCATTTGGGCTAGACAAATCAGTGCTAAAAAGCGCGAAGTACCTTACAACGAAATGGGATTTGAAATATATCCCGAAGGCATTTACCGAATTCTAAAACAATTTTCAAAATATCCTTCTCTCCGAAATATTGTGATTACTGAAAATGGCGTGTGTACAAAAGATTCTGTAGAAAACAACCGTATTCATGACTCAGACCGTATAGAATTTTTCCGTCAATACCTACATCAAGTGGCAAAAGCAAAAAGCGAAGGAGTTCCAATTACAGGTTATCTCGTTTGGAGTTTGACCGATAATTTTGAATGGACAGAGGGTTATGCTCCAAGGTTTGGCTTAGTTTATATTGATTACCTCACTCAAAAGCGCATTGTAAAGGATTCTGGAAATTGGTTCAAATTAAATTTCGAAAGATAAAATTAATAGGTTTAAATTATTTTCCATTGGTACTTGCCAATTGCACGAACTTACCACCTGACATCCTGAAGTTTAGATTTCCAATAGAAAAGGTCTTTCCCTCCCCTATTTTAGCTATGTCTATTAAATCTGCTTCCATAGTATGAATAGAACCTCCCGTTTGATATGCAATTTCAAGTAAGTTAAGGTTTAAGCGCTCTGTAACTCCGCAAACTACTACCTTAATTGGAATTTTCTGATTTTTCAAGTGTTCCAGCAGCTGCATGTCGCAAGGGTTTTCCCAATTGTCGGCTATCAAAACTATATTCTTCTTGTTTTCCGGGAATTTTTTAATTGCATAACAAATAGCTTCAAGATCATTTTCTTCGTGTCCACCTTTTTCCATAGCTTCAAAAGCCACATCAAGTAACGGTTCCAAATTTGTTTCCTTTGTAGCCCAAATCCCATGATCGTCTAGAGCTTGTTCTTGATTGGTGCTCTTGGTTTCATTATCATTAAAAAATACGATTTGCTTGAAGGTTTTCATTTTATTATTGGCCGCAATCCAAAGTAATAATTGCGCAGTGTAGGGTGACATACTACCTGTAACGTCGCAGACTACCAACATATCTTTCCATGCTTTATTTCTTTCGAAAACTTTCAATAAGGTTGAATCTTCTGGTTTTGCCTTACCCTTTACTACATCCAAAATCGTTTTATTTTCTTGCTGAAAGGTTGGCATTTTGCGGTAATAAATGACAAATCCATGAAAGTAACGCTGCATATCTGCTTCGCTTTTCACATCTAATTGTTTGATAAGATTCCATTCGACTAAACTATTGTTGAAGGCCATTGGAAGAAACTTATATAATTCAATGATTCTATCGCGGTTCAGGCCAGAAAGATCAGCTCCTTTAGGGTAATCTGAGTATACTAAATCAACGCCAATAATGGTTTGAGTTTTTAACTTTCGTAATTCGTCAGGATTAAGAACCGTACTTTCTCCTGGATTCATTCTTAATTTTAACGAACTAAAACCGTTTTCTTCCGGTTTGTATTTTTTAACTTTTACCGTATCCTTAAATCGGATGCGTTCATTAATTGAAATTTGTGCGTTCGTGGAAAACATCCCAACGAGCAATGCGGAAATAAGAACTAAAACTTTCATGGAGAGAATATTTGGAGAATGTTAAACAACATCTAACAAACGACAAGTTTTCAAAAAGTAACAATTTCAAAAATTAAGAAGAAAGTTTATTGTCCAATAAAAGCAGCGATGCGATCTATGTATGCTTGATATCCCATCACGAAAGGCGTGGTTTCATGTTCTCCTCCGGGTATTAATACCTTTTCCTTTGCACCTGGTTTATTGTCGTAGACCAATTGCCCATGATGCGCTACAGTGAGGAAGGAATCATCTTCACCATGAATCCATAAAAGCGGAACGTTCACTTTCTTTATTTCAGTAGCGTTATCGATTTTAAGGTCAACTAAAAAACTTCCAGGCATGGATAACAATCCTCCATCTTGTATCAAAATTTCTGCAGATGCAAAAGGCGCCTCCAAAATTATTTTTGATGGAGCTAAAGGATATTCACCTTCATGCCCTGCAACCTCACAAACCGGAGCCGAGCCGAGAGAAAATCCCATCATCATCAATCGATTGCTGGTTAATCCTTTTTCTTTAAGCCATTGAAGTGCCGAACGTGTGGAAGCGTACATATTTTCTTCTGTCGGAGAGCCTTTGGTTGCTCCATATCCTGGATAATCAAACATCAAAACTCCATATCTTCCCAAACCTCCCATGTGGGCATATAATTTCTGTCTAGGCCAATAAAAGTCCATGTGATCCTTGTTTCCATGACAATACAAGAGAACAGTGTCGCTCGCAATGGAGGATGTGTCTCCAACATAAATTCCCTGAATCATAATAGTCTCACCGTTGTCGATTATTGGAAATTCAACACGATGGATCATAGAATTTGGAACTGCGTATTGACCTGAAAGATCCAAACTAGTCTCACCTTGGTATGCATCTAAGAGATATGTTTCAAGAGGTGATGGATTAAATAAAAAACTATCCATTCGTTTGCGACAGGATACAACCAAGAGCACTATTAAGGCTAAAAAAAATAATTTCTTCATCTTCTTAAAATTTGTAATGAACACCAAAATAAGCCCCGAGAGCACCATAGTTGCCCAATAAGCTTGGATAATCCACAACGATATTTTCATTTGAATAAATCGGTGCTAAAATTTTCATTTCTAATTGATAATCCCAATGCCTTCTCTCCCATTGGTGCCCGAATTGCAAACTTGGAATCCAGAATTGTTCGTTTTTTCTACCTTGAGATTCTGTTAAATAGGGATCAAACCAATTGGAAATTCCAGCGTAAACAGTATTGATTCGTTTTGGATTTCTCCCTTCTACCGCACGTGATCGATAAATGCTATAATCAAAATAATAATTAGCATCTAGCTGTGGCCATAGGCGATTGGCACCTGTGTAAAAATCTACTAGAATATTCAATGCAGGACTGAGCGTGATTCCCATTCTATCTTTTTTCCAGGGTTGATAACATGCGCTAACATCAACTTGACCAACACCAAAGAGCAATGACGTCGCGTACATATTTCCGGAAACAGTCAAATCCTCGCTTAAACCGTAACCATACCCAATGCTCGAAAATGGGAGGGGAATTGTGCCCATTCCCGGAACCTTCGAAACAGGTCCCCCGAAATGTGCATTTACAGAATGTTCGCCTCTCTCCAATGGTTTCACATAGCGTGTAGGAGCACATCCAAACGAGAAAATTAACACATTGAGAATGAGAATTATTTTAAATGAGTTCACGTGCAAGATAGAAAAGTTAAATTCATGTCAATCTTCAGAATTATTCGAGTTCAAAACTATCATTTTTTTCGCGAATGACGTACTTTTGCTACATGGCAGGATCAACGTATGGTAATATTTTCAGAATAACCACCTTTGGGGAGTCGCACGGTACAGGTATCGGAGGAATCATTGATGGTATCCCTGCCGGGCTTGAAATCGACATCGCAAGAATTCAAGATGATTTAAATAAAAGAAAACCAGGACAATCGGAATTCACTACAGCGAGAAAAGAAGATGATAAACTAGAAATTTTATCCGGAATTTTTGAAGGAAAAACACTGGGAACCCCTATTGGTTTCTTTATTGTGAATAAAGATTCAAGAAGCCAAGATTATGAGAATATTTCATCAGCATTTAGGCCCTCGCACGCTGATTTTACCTACACTAAAAAATATGGGATTCGCGATCCTCGAGGCGGAGGAAGAAGCAGTGCGCGTGAAACCGCTTGTCGGGTTGTTGCCGGGTCCATTGCAAAACAGATTTTATCCACATTAGGAATCCGTTTCTCGACTTACATTTGCAAAATTGGTTCTATTGAACTAGATGATACTTCATTTTTCAATCAGGAACTAATTGAGTCCTCACCTATTCGTTGTCCTGAACCCCAAGTTTCAAAAAAAATGGAGGAACTTATTCTTGCCGTCAAAAAAGAAGGTGACACTATTGGAGGGATCGTTCAAACCATCATTGAAGGTGTGCCGGCAGGACTCGGTGAGCCGGTTTTTGATAAGTTACATGCCGAACTAGGCAAGGCCATGTTATCCATCAATGCCACAAAAGGATTTGAAATAGGAAGTGGGTTTCGCTCAGCTGAAAAAAAAGGAAGTGAAATGAACGATGAATTTACCTCATTGAGCACCACAAAAACCAATAATTCGGGAGGAATTCAAGGGGGAATATCCAATGGGATGCCCATACATTTTAAGGTAGCCTTTAAACCAGTCTCTACCCTTCTTCAACCACAAGAAACTATCAATGAAAATGGAGAAAAGGTGGTAATTCAACCTGAAGGCCGACATGATCCTTGTGTAGTTCCGAGAGCTGTTCCAATCGTTGAAGCCATGGCGGCGATTGTCATTCTCGACTTTTACTTACGAAATAAGTCTGTAACTTTGTAAAAAACACTTATGATACAACGCGTTCAATCCTTATACTACCTCGTAGCTATGATTTTACTTGGAGTTTGCCTAACGGGTCAAGATATTTACAGATTTTCCACTGAAAAAAGCTATTTCGCCCTGAATGCTTTTGGTTTTCATGAGGCTGTAAACGATGAAAGTGGTAAAATACTCACCAGTCAATCTAAACCATTTTATATTGTTGGAATTTTGATGGTTCTCCTCATTTTTTACGTGACCATGTCATACAAGAAACTGAACAAGCAATTGAAATTAGCACGATATGTTTCCTTTTTTTATTTGGCTTTAGTAATTGCAGTTGTAATCTTCGGAGTAACCGGAAACCAATATTTCTATGAAGGACATTGCACACGTGAACTTGGTCCAGGATTTTCTATTCTTGTCGTGGGATTTCCGTTCTGTTTTCTAGCACAGCTAGGTATAAAACGCGATAAAAAACTTCTTGACTCACTAAATCGTTTGCGCTAATTAAATAATTTTTAATTCTGAGCGTTTTTTCAGTATGCCCTCTTTGCAGTTTGGTAGAAATTGGTCAAGTAACTTGCAATTCATTGCATGTGCTTTTCTGATCGTAGGCGTTTGCTGCAGTAAATTCCTAATGTCGATGGGCTTACTCATTGGTGGGATTTCATTTTTCACGAGCGGTGAAGTCATTTCCTCTACCAAGAGACTTTTCAAAAACCCATATTTTCAATTACTTTTTGGATTTTACACCTTGCACCTTTTGGGATTGCTTTGGTCTGAAAATTTAGCTTACGGATGGAACGACGTTCGGCAAAAAAGTTCACTTGTCATTATTCCAATTATTGTTCTTCACCGCAACGATTGGAGCCAAATCAAAATAAATCGTTTGTTATACTTGTTTTTAGCAGCCCTAGGCATCAGTTCATTGGTTAATTTTACCGCATTTTATTTCTTCAGAGAAGAACTTAATTTGGTTGACATTCGCAGTATGTCTCTTTTTGAATCTCATATCCGATTTGGAATTCTCATTGGATTGGGAACAGGTGTTGCCTTGTATTTCATCAAGGGAAAACCTAAGAATTTTTACCTCCTGATTTCCCTTATATCATGGTTTGGGTTCTACTCCTACTACAGTCAAGTGTTATCAGGAATTATAAGTTTTATCATCTTTTTGTTTATTTACACGCTTATTCAATTGCGCCCTTACCGGGTTTGGTTTTATTCATTATTAATCCTCCCCGGATTAATAACATTCGCCCTTATTTATTACCTACAACTTCCCTTAACTCATCCAAACCCCGAAACTGCTGCACAATCGGAAATGGAAAGTACATGGAAAATTAAATCAGACGTCCCGTATAATGGTTTGGATGCGAAGAAACAACAACTAAAAAATACACTGATTCGCTACTTACACTCAAAATCATTGCCTCTTAATTCTGAAGGTGTAAATAAACTGAGTGATCAAGACATTAAAAATATTGAGACAGGTTATGCGGACATTCGGGAAACTCAAAGTGGAATTCCTGCCCGATTATTTGCCATGCGTTTCGAACTTCAAAACCCCCAAGATCCGAACGCTCATCCGCTCACGGAACGGATTGAATTATGGTCAAATGCGTGGTATACAATACAAAAATCGCCGATAGGTGGGGTGGGAAACGGCGATGTAAAAGATGCTTTACAAGCCTCTTACATCGAACGAGATAGTAAACTAACCCAGGAAAGACGCTTAAACGCGCATCAATCCTACTTGACTTTTTGGCTCTCGTTTGGAATCATTGGACTCCTTAGCTTCCTATGGATACAAGGGTATTTTTTGAAACAAGCCTTTAACAAAAGTCATTTCCTGGCCCTCAGTTTTGGCCTCGTTGCCTTAATTACCTTCCTTTTTGAAGACACCCTTGAAACACAAGCAGGCATAACTTTTTTTGTGTTTTTCTACTCCTTGTTTTCAGTTCACATGGATAAAACCCAACTGAAATAAGCGTACCTTCGCTCACTGAATAAATCAAAATGAATTACCTATCAGTCGAACAACTCACAAAAACATTTGGTGAAAAAAGAATTTTTTGTGATTTAACTTTCGGTGTCGACCAAGGACAAAAAGTAGCCATCGTGGCTAAAAATGGTGCCGGTAAAACAACCCTCTTGAAATGCCTGATGGGTATGGATTCTGTAGATAACGGACGTATCGTTTTCAGAAATGATATTCGTGTTGCTTTCATGGAACAGACAGACCTGATGAATGAAAATCAAACGGTGCTTGATGCTATTTTCGATCAGGATCTACCTTCGTTTCAATTGGTAAAAGCATACAATGACGCGCTCCTAGCTAGTGATGAAAAAAGTATAGAACAACTTTATGAAAAAATTTCATCTCATAATGCCTGGGATCTAGAAGTCAAGGTAAAACAATTGTTATCAGTATTCAAACTTGACAATCTCCAACAAAAAATAAGTGCGTTGTCAGGCGGCCAGAGAAAGCGTGTTGCCTTGGCAAAAGTACTGTTATCCGAAGCTGAATTTTTATTGTTGGACGAGCCAACCAATCACCTAGATTTGGATATGATTGAATGGTTAGAGCAATACTTGGCTACCTCAAAGTCAACATTACTAATGGTCACACACGACCGTTATTTTTTAGAGGTAGTTTGCGATACTATCTTTGAGTTATCAGACGAAACACTATTTAAATACAAAGGAAATTTCTCATATTACTTGGAAAAAAAAGCAGAACGAGAGGAACAATTACAATCTACGATAGAAAAAGCAAAAAACACCTTCAGGAAAGAATTAGATTGGATAAGAAGGCAACCAAAAGCAAGAGGAACAAAACAAAAAGCGAGGATTGAAGCTTTTAATGATGTCAAAAAAATTGCTCAGCAACGCATTGCGGAAGAAGAACTCGACCTCCCTGTGAAAATGGAACGTTTAGGAACTAAAATTGTTGAATTCCATAAAATTGGAAAATCCTTTGGAAAAAATATCATACTCTCTGATTTTAGCTACAATGTGCAACGCAAAGAGCGTCTCGGCATCGTTGGAAATAATGGCACTGGAAAATCAACATTTTTGAGGATTTTACTTGGTCAAGAGCCGCATGATAAAGGAAAAACAGTTATTGGAGAAACCGTTGTTTTCGGTTATTACAGCCAGGAATTGATTAAAGTACCTGACCATTTCAAGGTAATTGACGTAGTTAAGGAAGTTGCAGAATTTATTCCCTTAGAAAAAGGTCGCCAACTTTCTGCTGCCCAACTTCTTGAACGATTTCTATTCCCGAGAGAAATGCATTATCAATTTATTTCTAAACTCAGTGGAGGAGAAAAAAGAAGACTCAAGTTGTTGCGTGTTTTGATGAGCAATCCTAATTTTTTGATACTTGATGAGCCCACAAACGACCTGGATATTTTTGTTTTGAGCGTCCTAGAGGAATACCTTCGCAATTTTCAAGGTTGCCTGGTTGTGGTATCCCATGACCGCTATTTTATGGATAAAATGGTAGATCATTTATTTATTTTTGAAGGACAAGGGAAAGTTCGCGATATTCTCGGAAATTATACAGATTTCAGAAAGATACAACAAGCAGAAAGACGTGAATTTCAGCAAGAAGAAAAAATTTCGACGCCTGAAAAGGAAGCAACGCGAGAGGGTCAACCCAAACGAAAATTATCTTTTAAAGAAAAAGAAGAACTGAACAATTTAGAAAATGAATTGACAGAACTGGAGGTGCAGAAAATTTCACTGTCCCGGGAATTATCCTCCGGAAAATTATCAGGGACAGAATTAATTCAAAAAGGAGCCTTACTCGGGGTAGTTGTTTCTGATATCGAAGAGAAAACCAATAGATGGTTATTTCTTGCCGAATTTTTGTAATCCCTCAATTGTGAAGAATATAGTAGAATGGAGTTTGTAAACATTTTCAAACCTTTTCAAGTTCTTTAAAAACAGTTTGTTTTTGAATACTCTTTTTTTATCTTTATGATTGAAAAGCTTTTTCTGCCCTATGAAAAAACATTTTTTACCTGTCATTTTCGTGTTAATTCCGCTCGTAAATCTGGCCCAAACACTCGTTTTTGCCGAGTTAACAGGCTCTCCAAATGTGAATACAACCAATTGGAATTTGTCTGGAGCAAGCTATGCCGGAGATACGGGAGGAGATGCTGATATTTTTTCTGACGAAATAATTT
>VGMK01000058.1 GCA_016866375.1 Bacteroidota bacterium | reverse complement strand
CAATCAGCACCTTATCTTTTATTTTAGGTGGATTTTCGGAAGAAACCACATCTTGTATAGTCTTTTTAGCACAACTTATGGAGGTAAAAGCGCATAGTAAAAAAAGGCAATGTCTATAAAGGATCATAGTAGATACCAGTAGTTAATTTTTGCTCTAAAACGGATGACTTTTTCCCTCTTGTTTTTGCCTCTTGCCATTTTTGTTTTGCTTCTACTTTTTTATCAAGAAAGAAGAGTACATCACCTTGAAGTTCCAAAACATCTAAATAACGAAAATAAGATTGTTCAATACTTTCAAGAACGTTAAATGCCTCTTTGAATTTTTTTTCAACAAAGGATAAAAGTGCTAAACTTTCTTTTTTCCGATTTTCATTCATTTCAGAGACAATGAGCATTTCATATAGCTCCCTCGCTTTTTCGGGGTCTTTCAATTTAAAAATAGTGCTTTTAAAATAAAGATTTAAAATATAATTATTGTTTGGTGATAAGCGAATGGATTCGTCATACAATTTTAATCCTGCTTTGACATCCTGAACTCCAAAATAGGACTCTGCCAATTGCGCTTTAAATTCTCCTTTCAGTTGATCATCATTTAAAACAAAGAAAATTCCTTCCTCTAGTATTGATTTGGCTAATGAATACTCGCCAAGACGATTCATGGCAGTGCCGCTCATGTAATAACCTAAAGGGGATAACGGAAATAATTCGATTACCTTGCTTCCATCTATTTTAAGACTTGGCCAGTCTTCTACTTCAAACTCCAATAATAACAATTGGTTCCAAATAGCATTTAGGTCCGGATTTAATTCAACTGCTTTTTTATAATAGTATATGGTCCTCAGTAAATTCTTTTGAGCATAGTAGTAGTCACCTAGCAGCGCGAAAATAAGCGACTCCCTGGGCCAATCTCGTTCACAAGCATCCATTAAAGTACTCATTTCAGAATCCGTTAGCCAAATCTCTTTCATTTTCACAAAGGTTTCAGCAATGGTCTTCACATTTAACCCTTCACCTTTTAAAGCTTTTTTGTAATAGGCAAATGCTAGATCTTTTTTACCTGCCTCAAAAGTAATATCTCCAAGTAATAAGCAGGCTAAAGCATTCGTTTCATCAGCCAAAACTAATTGCTCTAAAAATTCTGTGCCCTTTGAATAATTTTCGTTAGTCATATAATAGTCGACGAGGTAAGACAGGATTCCAGGATCGTTTGGAAATTCAAGAATTGACTTTTCTAACAACTCTATTCCCTTTTTAGCTGTGGGGTCTGCTTTGAGAAGAATATCATAACGATAGAGCACTATGTCAGGAGAGTTCCCATACCTGCTCCTTAAATTATCAAGTATTTTTAATGCTTTTTTTACATTTTTAGCACTTGTATAATTCATAGCAGCATCATAATATAATTGCTCGTTTTCAGGAAAAATAGCTATAAGCTTTTCCTGTATCTCAGCGGCCTTTTGAAATTCACCTGTAATTTGGTAAAGTTTGGCTAGTTGAATTTTATAGTAATTATTTCTTGGGTCTGAATTACAAGCTCTTTGCAGATATTCGATGGAAGCCCCAGCCTGATTTTGCTTCTCCAAACATAAGGCTATTCCATAAGCAGCGGCGTCGTCTTTGGATTCTGCTAAAAGACTTTTCTCGAAAGCTTCTATCGCTTTTTGATAATCCCCCGTGAGTTGAAAGCGAATACCCTCGTGAAAATGTTTGAAATAGTTACTTGATTTTTGCCGTGAAATAGACTTGGTAGGCGCACATGATGCAAGCGCGAGAAACATCAAACCAAAGATCAATTTATACATGATAACTGCTAAAATCTCCAAGACTTAGATCTTTTGTTGAGCCTTGAATTACAACATTTGAGCCAATCATTGAATCCTCTAAAATAGAATTTAGAATGGCAGTTTGAGATTGAATAATACTATTTTTAACGATGGAGTTGCTAATGTGACTTCCTGAACCAATTGAAACATGAGGGCCTACAACTGAATTGGAAATAATGACATCTTCACCAACATAACAAGGGGGAATAATTACCGCGTCTTGTACTCTTACAGAAGGGTGAACAAGACCTTTGTGGGCTGCCCAATCATGTTCTAATACACGTTGATTGGTATGGATCGTAACTTCTTTGTTTCCACAGTCCATCCACTCCATAACTTCACCAGGTTTAAAAATACAACCATCTTCGGACATCCTACGTAAAGCATCCGGCAATTGGTATTCACCGCCTTTAATTATGTTGTGATCAATTAGGTATTGAAGTTCATTTAGTAATCGTTCCCCATTTTTGAAATAGTATATTCCTATCATTGCGAGATCAGAAACAAATTCTTTAGGTTTCTCAACAAAATCAATTATATCGCCGTTTTTATTCAACTTTACTACACCAAAAGCACTCGGATCCTCAATTTGTTTTACCCATAAAATCCCCTCATCTTGAGGATTAATTTTGAAGTCAGCCTTAAATAAGGTGTCTGCAAATGCGACAACGGTTGGCCCAACCAATTTGTCTGCAGCACAAAGAACAGCATGGGCTGTTCCCAAAGGTTTTTCTTGATAGTGTATCGATCCTTTTGCGCCCAGGCTTTCCGCTACTTTTAATAATTCTTTTTCTGTTACCTCTCCAAAATCACCAATTACAAAAGCAATTTCATTAATTTTCTCGTGGCATACTTCTGCAATCTCCTCCACCAACCTGTGAACAATGGGTTTTCCGCCAATGGGTAATAGTGGTTTTGGGACCGTTAATGTGTGAGGCCTTAATCGACTGCCGCGTCCGGCCATGGGTACGATGACATTCATATGATTAATCGTTTAGTTAATTCCAGTACTTCCAAAACCTCCACTCCCACGATTAGTTTCAGTAAGTACATTTACTGCTTTAAATTCTATTTTTTCAATTTTGCAGAAGACAAGTTGAGCAATTCGCTCACCATCCTCTACAAAAAATGTTTCATTTGAAAGGTTAACGAGAATTACGCCAATTTCGCCCCTGTAATCGGCGTCAATGGTTCCTGGTGTATTCAATACTGTAATTCCTTTTTTTAAAGCCAACCCACTTCTTGGTCTAACTTGACACTCCAATCCCGGTGTCATCTCTAAAAAGAGACCGGTTTTTACAAGGGCTCTGCCCAGAGGAGCGATTTCTAAAGGACTTTCTAGGTTAGCTCTAACGTCCATTCCGGAAGAACCAATGGTCTCGTATTGTGGCAATTCGTGTTTACTTTTATTAATTATGTGAACCAATTTGCTGAATTTTATTAAATCAAAAGTAGGAATTATGAGTTAAGTGTATTGTAAATTAGGTCAATAGTAATGAACAACCTTTTGCAAATAACTCTTTTATTAATTTGTTGAAAAGTACAATTTTTTAATCTCCAAATTGGAATTCAAAATTTATATTTTTGTTTTATGACACCAATAGGAAAGCTAATAATCATTGGGGGAGCGGTAGACAAAGGGAGTTTTACAGAGCTTAATTTCGAGGATCAGGTAGAAAATAACCTGAACTTTTTTGAGAAAGGCATTCTGAAAAGAATTATTGACGAGTCAAAACATGGGCTGAATTCCAGGATCGAAATAATTCCAACGGCTTCAAAGATTCCCGAAACAGTTGGTGCTGAATATGCAAGGGCATTTGCCTTTTTAGGGGCAGATAACGTAAACGTTTTAAAAATAAGCAATCGCGAAGAGGTTTTAGGTGAACATGTGGAGGAAAGAGTTAAGAACGCAGATGTCATTTTTTTTACGGGTGGAGATCAATTGAGGCTTACTTCGATCTTTGGTGGAACACCCATACACGATTTACTCATTAAAAAATACCAAGAAGAGGAGTTTATATATGTTGGAACTTCTGCCGGTGCTCATTCTGCTTCTAAATCAATGATATATCAGGGATCAAGCCAAGAGGCGCTGCTAAAAGGAGAAGTGAAAATTACATGTGGTTTAGGTTTAATCGATCATGTGATAATTGATACTCATTTTGTACAACGTGGTAGAATAGGAAGATTATGTCAAGCGGTTGTCAGTAATCCAAAGACACTCGGTATAGGGCTAGGAGAGGATACGGGATTACTCATTACAAATGGCAACCGAATGGAGGCTCTTGGTTCCGGACTGGTAATGTTAGTTGATGGCCGTCATATTACGGATACAAATATCACAGACGTGGATTTGGGAGAACCTATTTCTATTAAAAATTTGGTTGTGCACGTTATGAGTATTGGGGATAACTACCTCCTCGACGAACATAGATTTACAATCTTCAGTAAAGCAAAGGCCTGATGAAAGTACTTATTCACGGCGGATTTTTTAGCGAATCGTCACAATCTGATGGTATAAAAACTGCCAAACAGGAAGCAATGAAAAGAATTATTTCATTGACGCATAATTATTTGTGCAATCATTCGGCCCGAGAAACAGTAGTATATGCAGTTCGATTGTTGGAGGATGATCCTTTATTTAATGCTGGAACAGGCTCTCAGATACAACGAGATGGTGTAATCCGTATGAGCGCCTCGGTTATGGACGGTCAGTCAAAAAAATTCAGTGGAGTTATAAACATTGAGGGTCTTAAAAATCCAATTGATGTTGCAGCCCTCCTCCAAAACGTTGAAGACCGAGTGTTGGGTGCTGAAGGCGCAAATGCATTTGCAACTTCAAAAGGTATAGAAAAATTTTCCACTGAAACTCCTCAAAGAAGAAAAGAATTCGAGGAAAAAATGGCTTCAAATGGAATCGGAACTGTTGGCTGTGTGGCACTGGATGCAAATGGGAATTTAGCAGCTGCGACCTCTACAGGTGGAAAGGGATTTGAAATCCCTGGTCGAATATCCGATTCAGCAACCGTCGCAGGGAATTTTGCAAACGATAATTGTGCCGTTAGTTGCACCGGTGTTGGAGAGGACATCGTTAGTATTGCCGTTGCAGCCAAAATCGTGACCCGCGTTACAGATGGCATGAATATACAAAGTGCGTTCAATTGTACTTTTTCCGAATTAAAAGGCATCGATGGTTTTGCAGGAGCAATCGGGATTGATAAGAGGGGAAATATGTTTTGGCAGGAATCACATCCTAAGATTGTTTTTGCTGCATTTGACGGAATAAATTTAACTATCTTTAAATAAGATGCGACTTCATTTTTTAGTTTGTTTTGTTCTACTTGCTTTTTGCGGTTGTAAATCAGTGAATTTATTTACCATTGAGGATGATAAAACATTTGGAGCCAATGTAGCAGCACAAATTGAGAGTGATACAAGCGGTTATATTGTACTAGACTCCATAAAATATACTCAGGTGTATCAATACATTTACAGCATAAGAGACGAGCTTTTGAATTCTGGTCAAGTAAAGTACAAGCAGGAGTTTCCTTGGCGTATTCGTGTTATACAAAACGACTCTATGATAAATGCATTTTGCACACCGGGGGGATACATTTACGTTTTTACCGGAATTTTGAAATTTTTAGATTCAGGTGATCAGCTGGCGGGGGTGTTAGGGCACGAAATGGGACATGCAGATATGCGTCACTCAACCAGACAAATGACACAAATGTTTGGTGTCCAATTGTTACTGGAAGTTGTTGCCGGTAAACAAGAAGCTATAAAAGAAGTCAGCGCGGTCCTAATTGGATTAAAATTTTCAAGAAATCACGAAACGGAAGCAGACAATTGTTCCGTTCAGTACCTTTGTCCAACACTTTACAATGCCGCAGGGGGAGCGGGGTTTTTTGAAAAAATTCAGGCACTTGGTGGGATTAAACCGCCTGAGTTTTTGAGTACTCACCCAGATCCTGGGAATCGTATTCAAGCATTTAATAAGAAAAAAGAAGAACTGAGTTGCAAAGGAAATCAAACGTACAAAGATGAATATCAGGCCTTGTTAAAATTATTACCGTAATGGTTTTGTATCTTTGTCATCGAAATTCTTCTCATGCTAGAAATACAACGTATTAGAAATGAAAAACAGGCCATCATTGACGGCCTAAAAAAACGCCAAATTGACGCAACCCAAACACTTGAGCAAATTTTAGTGCTCGATACCGAATGGCGCAAAAACAAAACGTCTTTGGATAATATTGCAGCTGAATCTAATTTGCTTGCTAAGGAAATTGGGGATCTTTTCAAGTCAGGCAAATCGGGCGAAGCAAATCAACTGAAGGAAAAAACAGCAGTGCTCAAGACCTCTGAGTCGGAACTAAAGCTAAAGGTTGAAGAATTAGAGCATCAAATACAGGGTTTATTATACACACTTCCAAACGTGCCGAATGACCTCGTTAAAAACGGAAGAGATGCAGCAGACAACGAAATTGTATTTTCCCATGGCCAAGGCCCCGTTTTTTCATTTGTGGCACATCCACATTGGGATTTAGCAAAAAAATACAACCTCATAGATTTTGAATTAGGAGTAAAAGTAACGGGTGCAGGATTTCCTTTTTACCGTGGCAAGGGAGCAAAATTGCAGCGCGCCTTGATTTCATTTTTCTTGGATGAAGCGCAACATGCGGGTTACGAAGAGTTTATTTCTCCCCACATGGTGAATGAAGCAAGTGGAATAGGAACCGGTCAGCTCCCAGATAAGGAGGGCCAAATGTATTACATGCCCGCCGATGATTTTTATATGATTCCAACGGCAGAGGTCCCTCTGACAAATATTTTTAGAGATGTTCTTTTGCCAGATCCTAATTTTTCAATAAAAATGTGCGGATATACTCCTTGTTTTCGACGTGAAGCGGGGTCTTACGGAAAAGATGTTAGGGGATTGAACCGACTGCATCAATTTGATAAAGTTGAAATTGTAAGAATTGAAAACCCTCAGAATACAGCAGTTGCATTGGAAGAAATGATGGAACATGTTAAAGGGCTCTTAATTAAATTAGGCCTAGAATTTAGAATTCTCCGACTATGTGGAGGCGACATGGGATTCGCTTCTGCCATGACCTACGACTTTGAGGTTTATTCTGCCGCCCAAGAGAAATGGTTAGAGGTGAGTTCTGTTTCCAGGTTTGACACATTTCAATCCAATCGTTTGAAATTACGGTTTAAGGATGCGGATAAAAGAAGTCAGTTGGCACATACGTTGAATGGTTCTGCCCTTGCACTTCCAAGAATAGTAGCGGCATTGCTGGAAAACTATCAAACCGGAAATCAAATCATAATACCTGAAGTATTGCAACCATATACCGGGTTTGATACCATTTCTTAATGCGAAAATTCGGACTAATTGGATCCTCTTTGGCACATTCTTTTTCGCCAAAATTTTTCACTGAATATTTTTCAGACCATAAAATCAATGCGAAATATGAGCGCCACGAAATCTCTGATATATCCTTAATATCAAAAGTATTCAGCTTAATGCCTGATGGCCTGAATGTCACAATCCCCTACAAGGAAGTCGTGATGCAATACTTGGATGTTATCGACGACGAAGCAAGTCAAATAGGAGCTGTGAATACAATAGCATTTTCTGAGAACAAAAAAATTGGATTTAATACCGATGCGTCAGGTTTTCGTCAGTCGATTAAACCATTTTTAAGTTCGCACCACGAAAGAGCACTAATAATCGGTACTGGAGGAGCTGCCAAGGCTATTGCATGGACTCTACAAAATATGGGAATCGATGTCATATATGTTTCTCGTTCACCCGAGGGTAAAATAAAAACATTTTCTTATTCGGAGTTGAATAATCATATGGTGAATGCATGTAAATTGATTATTAACTGTTCTCCAGTGGGAATGTATCCTAACAATCTTGCTACCATAGATTTTCCATACAACCATTTATCTTGTGATCACTTTGTCATTGATTTAATCTATAACCCAGCGGAAACTAATTTTCTTATGCATGCAAAACGCAAAGGTGCCATCACCATGAATGGAGAAAGCATGTTGAAGCACCAGGCGCTGGCAAGTTGGGAAATTTGGAATAAAATAACCCGAAATAACATGCAGAAATTTGGGTAATTTAGTTGAGGCACTGGCGAAGAAAATTCTGAATAGTTTGATTTGCCTAAAAATCGTCACAAAACTGTCTAGCACCTCATTGTAGACTTGATTTAAGTTCCTATTTTTGATGAATGGAAGCCAAGGAAATAATAAAAAAAATCAAGGCTGGAAATCTGAGCAACTTGTATCTCCTGCATGGAGAAGAACCTTATTACATAGATATAATTTCTGAGGCGATCATTCAACATGCTTTACCAGAACACGAGCGAGATTTTAATCAATCTATACTTTACGGAAAAGACGTGGAATTAGCTGCTCTTTTAAGTGAATTAAAATCTTACCCCATGACTGCTGAACGGCGAGTTGTCGTTTTAAAGGAAGCCCAAGATTTTAAGCAGCTAGATGATTTAGAGGATTATTTTGAGCGACCGAATGATACAACAATTTTTGTCATTTGTTACAAATACAAATTCATAGACGGAAGAAAAAAATATCTAAAAACAGTACTAAATCACGGGGTAGTTTTTAAATCTGAAAAGGTAAGAGAATATCAACTTTCCGAATGGATACAGCGGTACATTAAAAGTATTGGATATGATATTACGTCGAAAGCAGCTATGTTGCTGGTAGAATTTTTAGGAAATGATTTAAGTAGAATCGTCAATGAAGTAGATAAATTGTCTATTCTCATAGAAAAAGGCACAACAATCAACGACACTCATATTGAGGAGAATATCGGCATTTCCAAAGATTACAATGCATTCGAGTTGACAAATGCAGTTGCAAAAAAAGATTCAGTCAAGGCGATGAAAATCGTTCAATATTTTGAGTATAATCCAAAAGCACTGGAATTTCCCAATTTGATGGCTGCTTTTTTCAAGCACTTTTCTCAACTTATGCGAATTCATTTTTTTCCGGTTAAAACCAAAGAAGCCCTCGCTCAAAATTTAGGATTGCATCAATTTGTCGTAGGGGAACTGTTGATCTCAAAAAATCTATATGATCCTAAAAAAATAGCATCGGTAATTTCGCTCTTGCATCAATACGATTTAAAATCGAAAGGAGTAGGAAATGCCAACGCTTCACATCCAGAACTTCTCAGGGAACTTGTTTTTCAAATCATGTATTAATGGCGCTATTCTTTTTACCCAATCTTAATGAAAACCATAAATTTATCGAGCTGACTCAGGAGGAATCTAAACATTGCATTCGGGTGTTGCGGTATAAGCTTGGGGATTCAATAGAAATAATTAATGGTAAAGGATTGCTTGTAGAGGCAAGTGTTGTGGATGCAAATCCCAAAAAGTGTTCGGTTAGAATAGACACCTCTTTCTCCTTCCCTAAAACGAAAGATATTCATGTCGCTGTTTGTCCAACAAAAAGTATGGATCGAATGGAATGGTTAACGGAGAAAGCAGTAGAGTTAGGTGCGACAAAAATCACTTTTATATATTCTAAGAATTGCGAACGGCCTCAGCTAAAGTTGGATAGATTGGAAAAAATTGCTGTTTCAGCAATAAAGCAATCTAAGCGCTACTACCTACCTGAAATTATGTTTTGCCCTGATGTTAAATCTTTTGTGTCACAATTTCCAGGAGGGTATATTGCACATTGTCATCCTGGGAAAAAAATGTCAGCGGTTTGTGGTCTTCAAAAAGGGCCAATAATGATCGGCCCTGAGGGAGATTTTACAAAGGATGAGGTGGAACGAGCATTACAAAACGGATATCAAGCTCTTGATTTGGGTGAGTTTAGATTAAGAACTGAAACTGCTGCCCTCATTTCCGTTTTTTATCAGTGCTCGTAAAACAATGCAGTTTGAGAATTGTTAAATATTTGTTCGTTATTTTGTAACGCTGTTTATAATACAAAAAAAAATGATTCAAACAGATATCATAGTTATAGGGGCAGGGCCAGTGGGGTTATTTACTGTTTTTGAAGCAGGCTTGCTAAAATTACGTTGTCATCTTATTGACTCATTGCCGCAACCTGGGGGCCAATGCTCAGAAATTTATCCCAAAAAACCAATTTACGATATACCTGGATTTCCTGAAATTTTGGCAGGTGAACTCGTCGATAACTTAATGAAACAAGCGGAACCATTTAAGCCCGGTTTTACTTTAGGCGAAGCAGCTCTAACGATTGCTAAAAATAGCGAAGGAAAATTTGTGGTCACAACAGTGAAAGGTACCAAACATGAAGCACCAATTGTTATCATAGCAGGAGGTTTAGGTGTATTTGAACCTCGGAAACCCCCAATAGAAAATATCATAGATTTTGAGGACAGAGGTGTTGAGTACATTATTAAAGATCCCACATTCTATAACGACAAAAATTGTGTTATAGCTGGAGGTGGAGATTCAGCGTTAGATTGGTCCATATTTTTAGCTGAAAATAGCATTGCAAAAGAGGTGGTTTTGGTACATAGAAGCAGCTCATTTCGTGGTCATTTGGACTCTGTTCAAAAAGTAATTGATATGGCTGAACAAGGTAAGATAAAACTTATCACCGAAGCAGAGGTTACGGGTCTTTCCGGGAACGGGAAGCTCAGCGCCGTGCACATTACACATCAATCCAGAGGGGAGATGGTGTACGAAACGGATCATTTTATTCCTCTGTTTGGACTTAAACCTAGCTTGGGACCCATTGCAGATTGGGGTTTAGAAATAGAAAAAAATGCAATCAAAGTAAATACGTTGGATTACTCAACCAATATTCCAGGCATTTATGCGGTTGGAGATGTTAACACCTATGAAAACAAACTGAAACTCATACTTTGTGGATTTCATGAAGGTACCTTGGCAGTGCAGTCTGCTTTTGCAAGAATATATCCTGAAAAGAAAAATGTCCTCAAGTATACCACAGTAAATGGTATTCAAGGTTTTTAGTCTGCAGATTTTCTTTAGATTTGATCCATGAGTCGTAAAACAATTCTTGCAGTTGTCGTTC
>VGMK01000057.1 GCA_016866375.1 Bacteroidota bacterium | reverse complement strand
CAGAGGTATAATCAATCAATACAATATTTGGTTCAAATGACTTCACTTGCTCCAATAATTCTTGACAATTTTGAGCTTCGCCAACAATTACGGTGTGTGGCTCACTCGTTAAAATTGCTCGTAATCCCATACGAATCAAATCGTTACTATCTGCTAACAAAAGTTTCATATTATTTAGACTCATTTTAAACAAGCAAAGATACCACAATTGGCTAATGATTGTCAAAAAAAATCAATTTTCAGGGCATTTTAATTGATGTATCTTTGTGCAGTGATTACTCTAGTTGGCAATGATTTATTGAAGGTATTAAATTTTTTAAGAGCTGGCGAACTTGTTGCCATTCCTACAGAGACTGTTTATGGGTTAGCTGCGGATTGTATGAATGACCGTGCAGTGCAAAAAATTTTTGAAGTAAAACAACGGCCAACCACAAACCCCCTGATTTTACATGTAGAGTCCATAGAACGGATTTACCCTTTGGTAAATGAATTTCCGGATACGTTCAAGCAACTGGCAAAAGTTTTTTGCCCAGGCCCTCTTACCTTTTTAATTAAAAAGTCCTCACTAGTCAGCGAATATATTACAGCTGGTAATGAACGTGTAGCCATTCGCATTCCAAAGCATCCACTTACACTTAAATTAATTGCGGCACTAGACGCTCCTATAGCTGCACCAAGTGCCAACTTATATGGAAAACTGAGTCCTACTGAAGCAAAACACGTAAAGAACCAACTAGATGGCAAAATCCCTTATATTTTGGATGGAGGTGAATGCCAAAGAGGAATCGAGTCAACGATAATTGGACTTGAGAAAAATGAAGTTGTGATATACAGATTAGGCAGTATTACCCCGGAAGACTTGGCTCAGCAGCTTGGTTACATGCCTGGATTGAAAGTTCACAGCAACGATATTCCGGTGGCAAGTGGTATGGTAAAATATCACTATGCGCCGATTACTACGTGTAGTTTCTTTGACCCAATGAAACCTTGCGATGAATCTGCCGGATATATTTTTCTTTCAAAAAATCTTCTTTCATCTTCCTCAATAAACATAAGAATTTTAAGCCCTACAGAAAACCTTGATGAAGCAGCTAAAAACCTCTATTCCACACTGCACGACGTGGATAACGGAGGCTTTTCACATATTTACATCGAAAAGGTGCCAGATGTTGGAATAGGAATGGCTATTAATGATAGGATCGGTCGGGCAGTTGCCAAATTTCATTTTTGAATAAACTGTTAAACCGTCATAATATCTTTTTCCTTGAATTCGAGTAGATCGTCGATTTTTTTAATGTAGGTATTCGTTATTTTTTGAATTTCTTCCTCTGCATTTTTTTCCATATCCTCGGATAATCCCTCTTTCTTCAAATCCCTTATCATATCCAATGCATCCTTTCTGTGATTGCGCACACCCACTTTCGCATTTTCTGCTTCAGCCTTTGCCCTCTTGACCAAATCTCTACGTCTTTCTTCGGTGAGGGGTGGAACCGCTATAAGCAGTTGTTCTCCGTTATTTTGAGGATTTAATCCAAGGTTAGCATTTGTAATTCCTCTTGCAATATCATTCAAGATTGCTTTTTCCCAGGGCTGAACGACGATAGTCCTGGCATCCATTGTATTAACATTCGCCAACTGTTGCAACGGGGTCAAGGCACCATAATATTCGATCATAACACCCTGTAGCATGGCAGGGGAAGCTTTGCCTGCCCTTATCTTAATGAGTTCAGTTTCTAAATGGTCCAAGGTTTTTTGATTTGAACCTCTGAACTCGTCATAAATAAAATTTAATTCTTCAGTCATTGTTAAAATTAATTACAAACAATGGTGCCAACAGACTTTCCTTCTAACAGCTGTTTCAAGTTACCTGGAGTATCCATATCAAAAACAATTATAGGTAAATTATTTTCCTTACAAAGGGTAAATGCTGTAAGGTCCATTACGTTTAAACCCTTGGCATACACCTCATCAAAAGTTATGGTCGAATATTTTGTTGCAGATTTGTCTTTCTCTGGATCAGCACTGTAAATCCCATCCACACGGGTTCCTTTTAGAATGACATCAGCATTGATTTCAATTGCACGTAAAGAGGCCGCTGAATCCGTTGTGAAAAAAGGATTGCCCGTACCTGCCCCAAAAATAACAACTCGCCTCTTTTCAAGGTGACGAACTGCTCTCCTACGTATAAAAGGCTCAGCAATTTCTTTCATTTCGATTGCAGATAATAATCGTGTGCTTATGCCTGCAGATTCCAATGCCGCTTGCAATGCCATTGAGTTTATCATGGTTGCCAGCATTCCCATGTAGTCGCCATGTGTTCTATCCATTCCTCCCTGCTCAGCTTGAACCCCTCTAAAAATATTACCTCCACCAATTACAATGGCAACTTCAACTCCCATATTATAAACCTCTTTAATTTGATCGGCATATTGAGTCAATCGCTGATTATCAATACCGAATTGTCTAGACCCCATCAAGGATTCGCCACTTAACTTTAATAATATTCGATTGTATTTCATAAGTTTATAATGACAAATTTAACTTCTTTATTGATTTAGGAATAAAAAAAAAGCTATCGAGTGATAGCTTTTTAAATTCATTTTGATTAACTCAATGAAAATCTCTTGAATTCCGTAACTGTAAGTCCTTTTTCAGAGTTGGTTAAAAATTGTCCTACCGTTAACTTATTATCACTGATAAATTGCTGACTAAGGAGGGTATTCTCTTGGAAAAATTTATTTAATCG
Organism: Bacteroidota bacterium; assembly: GCA_016866375.1. Lineage (GTDB taxonomy): Bacteria > Bacteroidota > Bacteroidia > Flavobacteriales_D > Crocinitomicaceae > UBA952. The sequence continues at coordinate 8,365 of VGMK01000057.1, read as the reverse complement.
TCCTTGAGCAATTTTCTCTGCCATTTCAGTGGGCTTACCTTCCTGAATGGCAAGGTCTTTACCTACCTCCAATTCTCGCTCGATCGTTTTAGCATCAACCCCTTCTTTCGTTATTGCAATAGGATCCATTGCTGCTACCTGCATAGCTACTTGGCGCCCTGCCTCTTTTACTGCATCAGAATTCGAATTGAAACCAACGAGAGTAGCTAAACGATTCCCCGGATGGTTGTATGCAACTACTCTTTCAGCCTTTAATACAGCGTAACTCGACAAATCCAATTTTTCCCCTATCACTCCAATTTGTTCGGTAATTTTTTCGGATACTGATAGTTTATCGTCGTATGCTAGATTTTTCAAATCATCCAGAGAGGCTGGTATTTTCGCAAGTGCCAAATCTAGTAAAGATTGCACCAAATTTACGTAACCGTCATTCTTAGCGACAAAATCAGTTTCACAATTCAACGTTAAAATGACGCCAAACTTTGCGTCGGGCGAGGCTTGTGCTAGAATCACACCCTCTTTGGCTTCGTTATCACCTCTTTTTGCCGCAATTTTTTGACCTTTTTTTCTTAAAATATCAACTGCCATTTCAAAATCACCATTGGCCTCAACCAATGCATTTTTGCAGTCCATCATACCAGCGCCAGTTTGTTGGCGCAGTTTATTAACATCAGAAGCTGTAATTGTCATTTTATTTTCTGTATTTATCTATTTAGACGTTTCCTCTGCAGGTTCTTCAGGAGAGATCTCTTCGATAGCCACTGTCTCCGTTTTGTCATCTTTATCGGTAGACTTCAAATTTTTTCTTTCCTCCAAACCTTCTTTTATGGCATTGCAAATTTCATCAAGTACGAGTGCTATTGATTTTGTTGCATCGTCGTTAGCCGGAACAGGGAAGTCTACCATTTTCGGATTTGAATTGGTATCAACCATAGCAAAAGTTGGAATAGCTAATCTCCGAGCTTCAGCCAACGCAATGTGCTCTTTCAGGATATCCACTATGAAAATTGCCGCCGGTTGACGTGTCATTTCAGCAATTGAACCAAAGGTTTTTTCCAATTTCTCTCTTTGTCGAGTTTTAAATAACTTTTCTCTTTTATTTAGAGTATCCCATGAACCGTCAGATTTCATTTTATCGATCAAAGACATTTTTCGTATTGATTTTCTTGTCGTTTGAAAATTTGTCAACATTCCCCCTGACCAACGCTCTGTAACGAATGGCATATTGATTTGCATAACACGATCTGCTACGATTTCTTTAGCTTGTTTTTTTGTTGCCACAAACAATATTTTCTTTCCAGACTTTGCGATTTGCTTCATTGCAGCACATGCGTGCTCAAGGTGTATCATTGTTTTGTTTAGATCAATGATGTGAATACCTTTTTTCTCCTCAAAAATGTATGGAGCCATTGCAGGGTTCCACTTTCTTTTCAAGTGTCCAAAATGCACACCAGCTTCTAATAATTGTTCAAAAGATAATTTAGACATATATATTTGTTTACTTTCCTACTCTTTTCATCAATGTTGGAGGGTGGAATTTTCCAAGGTACTCCTACATTTGGATGCTAAACAACCAGTACCAAAGATTAACGTTTGGAGAACTGGAATTTCTTTCTTGCTTTAGGGCGACCAGGTTTCTTACGCTCCACCATTCTTGGGTCGCGTGTCATTAAACCTTCCTCTTTCAACATGGGCTTATAATCTGCCGATACTTCGACCAGTGCTCTCGATATTCCCAGGCGTATAGCCTCTGCTTGACCATTTATACCACCTCCCGCTACATTCACTTTTACATCGTACTGGCCAACAGTTTTTGTGAGTTCAAATGGCTGATTAATCTTTGCCTGAAGGACATTTGTAGGAAAAGCTTCGGTCATCAATTTTTGATTAACAGAAATATTTCCTTTTCCTTTTGTTAAGTAAACGCGAGCAACTGCCGTTTTTCTTCTTCCTAATGCATTGATTACTTCCATTTCTTTTATTTAAGGTTATCGAGATTTATTACCTCTGGTTGTTGAGCGTCGTGTTTGTGAACTGTCCCAGCATACACTTTCAAATTTGTGTACAGTTTTCTACCTAACACATTTTTTGGTAACATTCCCTTAACTGCCTTTTCAATTAATCGTTCTGGATGATTTTTTAAAATTTCCTCTGCGGAGGTAAAGCGTTGTCCACCAGGGTAACCAGAAAAACTTACGTAATCTTTATTTTCAAACTTCAACCCAGAAAATGTAACCTTTTCTGCATTAATCACGATTACGTTGTCTCCACAGTCAGCATGTGGTGTGTAACAGGTCTTGTATTTACCTCGGATGATTTTGGCCACTTTACTTGCCAATCGTCCAACTGGTTGTCCCTCTGCATCCACTACAAACCACTTTTTATTAGCAGTTTCAGCACTACCAAATAATGTTTTATAACTTACTGTATTCACCTTTTCGCTTTTTAAAATCTTTATTTCCCTTAAAATAGGGGTGCAAAGATAAAGTTATTCTTCAAAATAACAAAGGAATAACAAAAAAATAAGTACTATTTCTTTTTGAAAGTATTAATGGCATGTTTTGAAAAATCACTCAGAATTAATCTACCGCTGATTTCCGCTCTTTCTATGAGTAATTCGTCCCAATGGCTTGTCCCTTGCCAAAATATTTGCTTCAATAAAAACATAGCATCTGGGTTAGATGTTGCGAGTTGAAGAGACAATGTGTTGATATCAATATCCATTGCAGACACACTGTCGTAAATCTCCGTGTACAACCCTTTTCCTTTTGCCCATTCAGCGGACCTCCATTCAGTTGCGTTGATGGCTAATTCACTCATTGCTGATAAACCAATTTTTCTTTCTACCGCAGGACCGACAACAAACGGGCCAATACCAATAGCTAATTCTGACAATTTAATATCTGCATATTTTGTAGCAAAACAATAGTCACAGGCAGAAGCTAGTCCTACGCCGCCTCCTACAGCTTTCCCGTGAATACGCCCGATAATGAATTTTGGACAGGTTCTGCATGCATTGATAACATCAGCAAAACCCGAAAAGAAAGCTTTTCCAGATTGAAAGTCACATATTGCTATCAACTCGTCGAAACTTGCCCCTGCACAAAATACTTTCTCCCCATCAGATTTTATGATAATTACTTTTACCTCATTCTTTTTACCGAGCTCGGTAATTGTCTCCGCTAATTTTCTTAAAATTTCACTGGGCAATGAATTGCTCATTGGGTGACCAAATGTTATGGCTCCAACACCAAATTGAGAAACCTCATAACTTACAAATCCTTGTTCGGTAATTGTGGTCATATTTTTATTTTAGAAGAAAGCTATCTTCCCCGATCATAACACCTTCACAATAAAGCTTCACTTGATAAGTTCCTTTTTCTATTGCGTCAGTATTCACCTCATAAAAAATGGTTACGTCCAACGCTTGATTTCTGTAATCAATTTCTTTTTTATCTGAGTATAAAACAGAACCGAAATCTGTAGCAACAGAATTGGAACTCCGCGATTGCAAAACCTGACCATTCGGCGCAATAATGGACATGTAAACCATCTTCTTTCCCTGTTTGGCTAACACATTTTCTTGGAGTGTAAAGCTAGATTTTAATTGATAGACCCTTTTTGCTCGGTCAGTTGCCTCAGTGGTATTATTGTTCTTCATTCTGAGCGCACCAGAACTGATACTGTATGCCCGCAATTTGCCACCTTTTTTAACCTGCTCACCTTTTTCTTCCGCGTCTTTTTTGTAAATATCGCGTTCTGCGGAAGTTTCATTTAGCCTGGTTGAAGTTTCATCTAAATCCGACGATAATTGCCTATTCTTTTGATTTAATTCAATATTTTGTTGTAATATTCTTTCATTCGCCTTCTGCAAGTCTTGAATTCTTTTTTTTAGTTGAGTTAATTCTCTTGCCGAAATTTTATTCTGGTCAAGTTGTTCCATGAGGCTGCGTATCTCCCGCTTCTGGTTTTTTATTGAATCACTGTTCAAAGCATCCGTATTTTTCAAAGCATCGTATGACTCCAAGATCTTTTTGAGGTCTGTTCGCATATCTTTTGAAATATCTCCCACATATTCGGACATCATTTGTTCCATCTCTTTAACTTCAGTTTCAAGCTGCTCGTTTTTATTGGCCCAATTCTCATTTAATTTTTTGGCAACGTACCATTTGAATGCAATGAAGGAAGTTGTGGCTAAAACAAATAATAACAAAAAAAGGTAAATAATACTTTGGGTATTTTTTGATGTTTCTTGGCTCATCTTGTGAAATTAAATATTAAAATTACATAATAATTATATCTATATAAACTAAAAGTTTTGAAAAGTAACAGGTCTGACAAAACGCCAAACACTATTTTCTCCTACAGAGGTGAAGCGTGAATCACTGCTGCTTGGGTATGGCCCTCCATGTTGCATTGTAGATAGTACATTTACACCTGTAGGCATACCATTTAGAATAATTCGTCCACATATTTTTTGAAAGTAATCAACTACTCCCTTTAATTCTTTGTCCTTTTCATTTCCAATAACTGTTCCAGTCAATTGTCCTTTAAATTTCGCTAACAACATAAATAATTGAGCGTTATCCTCATATGCAACCAAAAGTGAAAAAGGACCAAAAACTTCAGCGCACATTGCGGAATCTTTAAGAAAAATAGCGGAAGAAACTTCAGCAAGGACTTTTTCACCGCACATTGAATTTACTCCGGGACTTCTGTACAAAACATTAACCTCCTTCCGCGATGTGAACTGACAAATACTATTTTGATATCGCGATTGAATTGATGGGTGAAGCATGTGAAAGTGAGCTTGCTTTTCGACGGCAAGCATTAGTTGATTTTTAAAAATTTCTCCCAAGGAACATTTAGGATAAAAAATAACCCCTGGCTTTGTGCAAAATTGACCTGCATCATTAGTTATTGATTCAGCTAATAAATTTGCATATTTCTCTATGTTATGGATCAATTCATTGGATAGAAATACCACTGGATTAATACTTCCCATTTCAGCAAAAACAGGAATTGGATATTCTAATGAGGCACAGACATCCATTAAATAACGTCCAACGAACTGTGAGCCTGTAAATCCGACGGCGTCTATCATGCCAGAACGCAATAAAAAATTTGTTGTTGAATGATTCTTATCATCAACATAATGCGTATATACGCAAGGAGACAATGATAATTGGCTCAAACAACTTTCAATTATTTTTGCAACCATTAAACTTGTTCCAATATGAAAAGGATGAGCTTTATAAACTACTGAGCAGCCCGCTGCGAGTGCTGAAACGACGTCGCCTCCAATGGCTGAGTATGCTAGAGGAAAATTACTTGCACCAAGAACTAATGCTTGCCCAATAGGTTGATGTTTAAGTTTAAAGGAAACTTCTTTACCATTAATTACCTTGGTTTCATTTTTATCTCTTAATGCTCCCCGTTCAAGAAATGCACAAAAGTGATCAAGTTGAAAGAATACGCGATCGAGTTCCGAGAGAAATCTGGTTTCGTTAAGCCCACTCTCTTCGCAGTAAATAGAGCATAGCTTTTCTTTTGATGCCTCAAGTGTACTTTTAATTTTCTTGAATAACAAAATTCTTAACGCCGTTGAAAAAGCAAAAACACCTTTTTCTTGTTGACTTTTGGCTACAGAAATTTTACTTAAGACCGCCTCTGGCGAGTCAGCAAAATATTCAATCAAACCGTCCTCACATGTAAAGTGATTGTATGTTTTAAGTGGACTAGTTGACAACACTCACATTAAAATGATAGGCCTCCATGATTTGGTTTACCAACATTTTCTTACATGCTTCCTCTACAAGGTCGAGAGCCTCTTGCTCAGAGCTAGCTTCAACGAATAAGCGTATGTGCTTTCCTATTCTCACTCCGTCAATGGTTGATAGGCCAATTGTTTTCAGAGTATTTGTAACAGCTTTGCCCTGAGGGTCTAACAAAGCATCGTGAGGCATTACGTCTATTTCTGCTTTAAATTTCATTTTTTCTGGTTAAGAATTGTTGTAAAATGGATAAACCGAGGTATAAAGTTAAGATAAAAGGTATAGACCACCATTGAAAAATCGGGATACTTATCAACGACAAAATAAAAAAGGTAATACGATATGCATTCTCATTAAACCTTGGAGATTGAAATTTCATTGCAATTAAAGTAATTGGAGCCACCATGAGCGGTGAAAACAACGTTACTATTGCGACTAATGAATAGCAATCAAAAAGCGCGTATACAACAGATGATTGATTCGCCAAAATCTCGAAATTTGACACGAAGAACATGGGAAAAAAAATGAAAAAGAAGGTACTCATTGGGGTAGGTATACCGATAAAAAAATTCTTTTGATTTTCATCAATATTGAATTTAGCCAGACGGAGTATGGAAAATAATGGAATTATAAATGCCGTAAAAGGGAGGTATTTTATCGATGCATCATAAGGGTTATAATAAGTCCCTACTTCACATGGATTGTACATCTCAAATCCATCTTTCGGTTGATAAAAAAATGCATCAGACCATTCTTGAATTTTAATTTGAACGAATTGGCCAGCATCCATTTGACAATTTTGTTGAGATATGGCAATATTTTTCCAAGAGTCAATATCTATCCCGAGAATAATCATCACAAACATCAATATTCCTGGAGCAAGTCCGAAAGAGATCATATCTGCCAAAGAATCTAATTGTTTTCCAAAATCGCCATTTACCCTCAGCAACCTGGCTAAAAATCCATCCAAAAAATCGCAGGCCATCGCAGAAAGTAGTGCATAACAAGCAAAATCCAATTTGCCATTTAAAGCACATAAAATGCTGAATGCACCAAGAAGCAAGTTACAAACCGTTAGTAAATTTGCAAAATTGTAAATGGGATGTCGGAAAATACTCATACCGGAGGCAACTTATCGGAATTAAGATGTAATTTTAAAATGACAAAGCAAAGAACACAATTTTTTACGAATTGGAGTGTTTATGTGATAAATCTTTTTATGCAACTCAGGTATTATTTGGTTATTGCTGTGATCTCGTTATTGAGTGCATTTTCAGCACAGGAAAGCACGGTTGCACCGAAGTACTCAAATGAATTTTTATCCATAGGTGTTGGAGCGGACGCTTTGGGAATGGGAAATGCATTCATTGTAAATTCCTCGGGAGCATCCTCCGGGTACTGGAATCCAGCCGGTTTACTCGGTGTAAATAAATGGTTGGAGGTTAGTTTCATGCATGCAGAATATTTCGCAGGAATTGCCAAATACGACCAACTGAGTGTGGCACATACCATTGACGAAAAGAGTGCGCTAGGGCTCACAGCCATAAGGTTTGGAGTTGACGATATTCCTAACACTACTGAATTGATTGACAACAATGGCGTCATTAATTACGACAATCTTACCTCTTTTAGCGCGGGAGATTATGCATTTTTGGGTTCTTATGCTCGTAAAATCAGCAATCGTTTTTGCTTGGGTGGTACAGCAAAAGTTATTTACAGAAATATAGGTGATTTCGCCAAATCTTGGGGCTTTGGGCTAGATGCAGGCATGAAATATCAGTTGGGGAAAAATTGGACAGCAGCAGCGACATTGCGCGATGCTACGTCCACATTTAACGGATGGTTCTTTAATTTAAATGAAGAAACAACAAATATTTTCTTGTCAACTGGAAATTCACTTCCTCAAAATGGGTTGGAATTGACCCTACCTAAACTAATTTTGGGTTTTGGAGGGAATTACCCATTTGGTAAATCTGGTTTTAGCATTGGAGGGGAAATAGATTTTGATATTACAAGTGACGGAAGGCGAAATGTCTTAATCAGCGCCTCACCTTTTTCAATTGACCCGCATACCGGTATCCAAATTGGATTTAAGGAATTGGTAAAAATTCGTGCGGGCCTTTCCAATATACAGCGCGTGACATCATTTGACGATAAGAGGTCCATTAATTTACAGCCGTCTATAGGTCTGGGAATAGCAGTAAAAGGATTTCACTTAGATTATGCCTTTACGGATATTGGAGATATTTCTGTGGCCCTATATTCTCACGTCATCAGTTTGAGAATAAAATTAAATAGCACTTTACGATCCAAAAAGACAGACTAATTAAGTCAACGGAACTAAAAAAATTTGCTGCTAAATATAGCAGTATCGTCAACAAAATTTAAATTACCGCGCCACTCATCCAATTTAGAAAGAATGATATTGTTCATATCCTCCATAGCAAGTGGTGAATAAGATTGAATGTTTTTAATTAAACGTTCCAATCCAAAGTGTTCACCATTTTCATTTTCCAATTCGACAACCCCATCGGTATATAAAACAAAAGTTGTATTTGGCAATAATTCAACACGCCCAACATTCACTGCGG
>VGMK01000056.1 GCA_016866375.1 Bacteroidota bacterium | reverse complement strand
TTTATGGGGGGAACGGAAATGAGGAACTAAAATTAGACTCAGTGTACATAAGCCCCGAAGGATATAAGATTAAATTTACAGACATTAAATGTTTCTTTACAATGCTAGGCAATGGTAATAACATCTTGACTGAGGCAGCATATTATGACCTCAGGGAGAAAGGAGCTAAAGTATTGAGCATAGAAGGAGATTATTCGAAGTTTTCATCTTTACAAGGGATTATAGGGGTTGATTCGGCCCTAAACCATAATGATCCGGCTGAATTCCCGAATGGCAGCCCCTTAAATATAAGTAATGCAGGTACTATGCACTGGGGTTGGAATACAGGATATATTTTCTTCAATATCGAAGGAAAAGCAGATACCTTGGACGATGGGGTGAATAATTTTAACCATAATTTTAGTTTTCATATCGGCAAAGACCAATACGCACGCCCATTGAATCTTCAAAATTTGACTTGGTCACCATCGGGAGCAAAAACGCATGTTGTGAAATGGAAATTAGATATGTATAAATTTCTTCATGGCTTATCGCCAGTTGATTTAAAAACAGAGTTTTTAACGCACACCGCTTCTGGTCAACAAGTTTTAACGGAAAAAATTACAACTAATTTTAGTCAAAGTATCAGTCCCTTTTGATGAATAAGTTTTTTGGTTGGTTTGCTATTACACTTTTGATTTTTTCCTGTAAAAAAGATAATACGCGCTATTTTCCAACTCCTTATTTTTTACAAATTCCGTCTCATTTTCCGGATATGATGATTCCAGCGGATAATCCGATGACGGTAGAAGGGGTGGAATTAGGACGATTCTTATTCTATGAGAAAAGATTGAGCGGCGATAATACCCAAAGTTGTGCGAGTTGTCATTTACCTTCAGCCTCCTTCTCCGACCCCAATCAATTTTCGACGGGCATAGATGGAATTCAAGGCACCAGGCATTCAATGGCTATCATAAACATTGGTTGGGAAGATTTCTTTTTTTGGGATGGAAGAGAAACCACCTTGGAAAGTCAGATTCTTGAGCCGGTTGCTAATCCCATTGAAATGCACCAAAGTTGGAAACAAACAGTGGAGAAACTGAATGCAGATGTCACATACCGAAACCGTTTTTTCAAGGCATTTGGAGAGGAAGGAATCGACTCGACCAAGGCAACAAAGGCGATAGCTCAATTCGTTCGGACCTTGATTTCTGGCGAATCTAAATTTGATGTAATGTATAAATACGAAAATAATATGAACCTTACGTCTGATGAACAAGCGATTTTTCAGTCTGTTGATGCAGAGGAATGGGCAGGTTACGATTTATTTAAAAGTTTAAACGGTGCAGATTGTTTTCATTGTCATAATGGGCCTTTGATGCGAGTAAAGAAATTTTCGAACAACGGTTTAATACCCCACGCAACGGATGATAAGGGGAGAGCGACCGTAACAAATAATCCTGAGGATAATTATAAGTTTAAAGTTCCAACCTTGCGAAACATAGCACTAACAGCTCCATATATGCACGACGGTAGGTTTACTACTTTAGATGAGGTCATTGAACATTATTCGAGCGGAATACACATGAGCCCAACAATTGATCCACTAATTGAATTTGGAAGCCAAGGCGGGGTCCAATTGGATGCGCAAGAGAAGTACCTGTTGAAGAAATTTCTTTTAACGTTGACCGACCAACGATTTATAACAAATCCAAATTTTCAAGATCCGAATTAATATGGCTGAAAAATCAAAACTGACAACAGAGGAAAAAGCGTTAAAAATAAATTTAACTAAAGATATTTACGGTTGTTTTGCCGAGATTGGGGCTGGACAAGAAGTTGTTGCAAATTTTTTTAAGGCAGGCGGTGGATCTGGAACTATTGCTTTTTCGCAGTCTGCCTATGATATGAAAGTTTCAGATTCCCTATATGGCGTTGCCTCGCGCTATGTTTGTGAGGAACGGCTTTTGACTATGCTTGAAAAGGAGTATGCAAACATTACCGAAACTTTACCTGGAAAACATTCGGAATCTCGCTTTTTTGCCTTTTGCAATACAGTAGAGTCACTTAATTATCACAAATCCAATCAAGGACAAGGTTGGGTGGGTATTCGTTACCAATTGAATATTAAGGGGCCGGTTAATGACATTATTTTACATATCAAAATGCACGATAATAGCCACAAGGCACAGCAAGAGGCAATAGGTATATTGGGCGTAAATTTGATTCATGCGGCATTTTTTCTTACGGATGATTTAAATGTTTTTTTAGATGCCTTGGTTCAAAAGCTGCCTCGTGAACGAATGGAAATTGATATGTTGAGAATATCAGGACCAGATTTTGAAAATTTAGACAATCGCATGATTGCATTAAATCTCGTGAAAAAAGGGATTACCGATGCTACTATGTTTGATTTAGCAAAACAAGTATTACAGCCTGCCACAGCGCTCTACAAGAAAAATATCCTTCTTATGCGCGGTCGTTTCAGACCGGTTACGAAAGTGCATATAGACATGATTGAAAAAGGGAGGAAGGCTTTTCTCAGAGAACGAAGGGTCAAAGAGGAACGTTTGGAAGTTATTTTCGAACTTACCCTGAAGGATTTGACGGCAGACGGAAAAATTTCAGATAAAGACTTTATTGATCGCGCTGAACTACTAAGTTCCTTGGGATACACGGTGATGATTTCTAATTACCTGAAGCACTACAAAATGGTGGAATATTTGGCCCCAATCGCCAAAGGGAATTTAATCGGAGTCATATTAGGAGTTTACAATCTACATACTATTTTTGATGAGCGTTACTACGATAACCTACCGGGAGGGCTATTGGAAGCTTTTGGAAGAGGGTTTGGTCATAACGTTAAGTTGTACGTTTATCCTGCTGTAAATGTGGAAGACGGCACCCAATATAACCTTGATAACATTGTGGTTTCAAAAAATCTTCAAGGTTTATTGCAATACATGAAGGAAAATGATAAAATCACTGCGATCAAAGAATTCGATCGTAATCTATTGCACATTTTTTCCGACGATGTATTGATGAAAATTAAAGTTGGGACAACTATTTGGGAGAACGATGTGCCAGAGGAAGTGGCAAAAGCCATTAAGTTTTTTGAGTTGTTCGGATACCAAAAGTTAAAAGTTCTGCCCAATTAATGCCGCATATTAAAAATGCCTTTATTCGTTACCGCATCATCGATAGGATGATTCGAAATCGCTACAAATCTTTCCCTTCAAAAAAAGAAATGAGAGAGGCTTGCGAAGAGGCGCTCTACGGTGATGCACACGGAAACCACATTTGCGACTCTACCATCGAAAAAGACATGTTTGCTATGAAAATGGAACACGATGCCCCGATTCGATACAGTAAGTCAAAAGGAGGTTACTACTACGAAGATCCTGATTTTAGTATCAATGATATTCCTTTATCCGAAGATGAATTAAACTCCATAAAGTTTGCATTAAATACCTTACAGCAATTTCGCGAAGTTCCTTTTTTTCAACAGTTTGGTTCTGCCATTGATAAAATAGTGAACCGAGTTTCCGTGGAGTCGTCTACAGATGATGTACATCGATTCATCCAATTTGAATCCGCCACCTCGGTTCAGGGAAGTGAATTTCTGCCGATATTAATTGAGGCAATTCGAGCATCAAAAAAAGTATGGTTTCTCTACGCTTCTTTTGTCAAACAAGAGGAAAAGCCACGCAAAGTATCGCCTCTTTTGCTGAAAGAATACCGAAATCGTTGGTATCTTATTTCCTATGATGCATTGAAAAAGGACATTATCACTTTTGGTTTGGACCGAATGAAAGATGTGACAATAACCGAGGACAGTGCAGAGGTTCCTGTTGATTTTTCCGCTGCTCAGTATTTTGCTCATACAATTGGTATTACTGCATACAAAGGGGAACCTTCTTTGGTTAGAATTGAGGCTGGACCTATTGCCGCACGTTATATCGATTCCCAACCATTTCACCCATCACAAAAGCTGAGGATTGAGAACAACAAATCTATTTTTGAATGGAATTTACTCATGTCGGAGGAATTTATTAGAAATTTACTGGGATTTGCGGGTGAAATCATTGTATTAGCCCCTGAGAGCTTACGGAGAGAAATTCGCGACAGGGTCGAGGCCATGTATAAGAATTATCAGTAAGCCTCTGACCTTAGCTAATTTCTCGATTTCTCGATTAACTTTGTCTTATGGAATTATTACAATCTTTGAATAAAGGCGTTTTTACCCTTACACTGAATCGTCCAGAGGTATTCAATTCGTTTAATAAAACGATGGCGCTCGCCCTTCAAAAGGCCTTAGATCGTTGTGAAAAAGATGAGGACATACGCACCATTATCATTACAGGAAATGGCAAGGCTTTTTGTGCCGGACAAGATTTGGCAGAAGCAACTGATCCCAAGGGACCGGCATTGCAACAAATTGTTCGGGATCATTACAATCCTATCATTTTAAAAATTAGAAATTTAGAGAAGCCAGTCATAGCTGCAGTTAATGGAGTTGCAGCCGGAGCAGGTGCAAATATCGCCTTGGCTTGTGATATTACAATTGCGAAAAAATCAGCATCGTTTATCCAAGCATTTTCAAAAATTGGCTTAATTCCAGATTCCGGGGGCACTTTTTTTCTACCGAGAATTATCGGTGTTCAAAAAGCATTAGCTTTAATGATGACAGGTGATAAAGTAACATCAGAGGAGGCAGAACGAATGAATATGATTTATAAATTCGTGGAAGATGATGCCTTTGATGGTTTCGTTTTAAATTTTGCTGAGCAACTTGCTTGCATGCCCACAAGGGGTTTTGGCTTAACAAAAAAAGCTGTTAATGCCTCTTTTACAAATACCTTGGAAGAACAATTGAATGTAGAGGAGCTGTTGCAAACTGAAGCAGGAAGCACCTACGATTTTAAAGAAGGTGTCCTTGCCTTTTTAGAGAAAAGAAAACCCGAATTTAAAGGAAAATAAAATGGTAATAGGTGTTTTAGGAGCTGGAACAATGGGAGCAGGTATTGCACAATTGGCTGCTCAAAATGGACATAAAGTTATCCTCGTAGACAAACAAGAGGTTCAATTAAAAAAAGCCAAAGATCAACTGGCCTTAATCTTACTTAAATTAATCGATAAGCATAAAATAACGAGTGAGAAAGCTAATGAAATTCAATCGGCAATTACCTATTCAACTGAACTTTCAGCCTTCAGTTCTTGTGGGATCATTATTGAAGCTATTTTGGAGCAGTTAGATGTGAAACACAGTGCCTTTGAACAATTGGAAAAAGTAGTGAGCAAGGAGTGTATTCTCGCCTCAAATACTTCTTCGTTATCGATTGCCTCCATTGGTGGAGCACTCCAAAAAGCAGATAGAGTTCTTGGGATTCACTTTTTCAACCCTGCGCCTCTAATGCCATTGGTTGAGGTCATTCCTGCCGTACAAACTAATGTAAGTTTCCTTGAACAGGCCGTTTCTTTAATGAAATCTTGGGATAAAACGGTGGTCGTTTGTAAAGACACTCCCGGATTTATTGTGAATCGCGTAGCCAGACCATTTTATGGAGAAGCATTGCGGATTTATGAGGAGGGTATTGCCGATTTTGCAACAATCGATTGGGCGATGACAGAAATCGGAGGGTTTAAGATGGGACCTTTCACCTTAATGGACTATATTGGTAACGATGTGAATTATGCGGTAACAACATCTATTTTCGAAGCGTTTTATTATGATCCCCGCTTCAAGCCCTCATTTACACAAAAGCGACACAGTGAAGCCGGCTTCTTTGGCAGGAAATCAGGTCGGGGTTATTTCGATTATTCGGAAGGTGCAATCATTCCAACTCCTGTAAAAGATTATGAACTCGGTCAACAAATAGTAGATCGAATTTTAGCAATGTTAATCAATGAAGCGTACGACGCTGTTTTCATGCAAGTAGCCACTGCTGAGGCGGTTGATTTGGCTATGACAAAAGGCGTGAATTATCCAAAAGGATTGATCCAATGGTCAAAAGAAATTGGCACTAAAGAAATCTTAAGCCGCTTAGAGAAGCTTTTTGCAGATTACGGTGAAGATCGCTACCGACCAAATCCCCTGCTGAGGAAAGAGGTTTTACACTAATTTTTTCTCCCTTCCATTCATATTTACTAACTTTGAGCGCTTAAAAAACAATACATGGCCTATTTATTTACCTCTGAGTCTGTATCTGAGGGACATCCGGATAAAGTTTCTGATCAAATTTCTGACGCATTAATTGATCACTTTATGGCATTTGACCCCACATCAAAAGTGGCGTGCGAAACTCTGGTAACCACCGGACAAGTGGTATTAGCTGGAGAGGTAAAATCATCTGCATACCTTGATGTTCAAGCGATTGCAAGAGAAACAATTCGTAAAATTGGGTATACAAAATCTGAGTATATGTTCGATGCCAATTCGTGTGGCATTTTTTCAGCGATTCATGAGCAATCCTCGGATATCAACCAAGGTGTCGATAGAAAAAATCCAGAGGAGCAGGGTGCAGGTGACCAAGGAATGATGTTCGGATATGCTACAAAAGAGACAGAGAATTACATGCCCTTGGCCCTTGATTTAGCACACAAAATCCTTCAAGAATTGTCACATATTCGCAACAATGAATCTTCTTTGATTCCGTATTTACGCCCTGATGCAAAATCGCAAGTAACCATAGAGTATTCAGATGACAATGTGCCACAACGCATCGTTACAGTTGTAGTTTCTACGCAGCACGATGATTTTTCAGGAGAGATAGAAATGTTGGCAAAAATTAAAAAGGACATCGTTGAAATAGTGATTCCTCGTGTGAAAGCCAAATTGAGGCCGGAGTTACAAGCCCTATTCAACGATCAAATTACTTACCACATCAACCCAACCGGAAAATTTGTAATTGGTGGTCCTCACGGAGATACTGGTTTGACGGGTAGAAAAATTATAGTAGACACCTATGGAGGAAAAGGCGCGCATGGTGGTGGTGCTTTTTCAGGAAAAGATCCTTCTAAGGTAGACCGATCGGCTGCATATGCTACGCGTCACATCGCGAAAAATGCAGTGGCTGCGGGATTGTGTGACGAAATTTTAGTTCAAGTATCTTATGCTATCGGCGTCGCCGAGCCATGTGGACTTTATGTGACCACCTACGGAACTTCTAAGGTGAATTTAACTGATGGTCAGATTGCCGAAAAATTAGGAGAAATTTTCGATATGCGTCCATATTTTATTGAGCAGCGGTTGAAGTTGAGAAATCCAATCTATCAAGAAACAGCGGCATACGGACACATGGGCAGGAAAAATGAGGTGGTAACCAAAACGTTTAGAGGTCCAGACGGAAAAGAGATTTCAAAACAAGTAGAATTATTTACTTGGGAAAGGTTAGATTTTGTTGATAAAGTTAAATCTGCATTTTCTTTGTAAAGTTGTAATAAAGAGTTTAAGCAACAAACTTCAAACTTTTCAAAACTAAATACTAATTCTTATCTTTGTTTTTACCAATATCTTTGAGGCGTAACTTTTAGTGTCATTCGTTTGTTCCTATTTGTATTTAATCTATGAAGTACTTTTCAATTTTCTTGTTCATCAATCTTTTCTCAATTCCATTATTTTCTCAGGAGACATCAGCCTTAAATAAAGTGAATGCGCTGCGCTTCATCGATAAGGGTAATCAGGAATTTAACGAAGGGAGAGTGAGTAGTGCCTACATGAGCTACAAGCAGGCCACAGTTACTGACTCCACAAATTTTAAATGCTTTTTAGCATTGGCCACTGTGGAATTGGAATTGAATAGTTACTATGCTGCACTGGGACATGCAGCGAAGGCTTATGAACTCGCAAAAAAGAAAAAAGATGGCGAGTTAAATTTTGTCAAAGCGTCAGCGCATCATCGCATGGGGGAATTAGAATCTGCTCTTCAACATTATAAAGCAGCAGCAGTTGGTTACGGTAAGTCGATGTCTAAAGAGTTAGAAATTCCGACATTAATTTTACAATGTCAATTTGGTTTGGAGGAATTGGCAAAAGGTATCAAAAACGTACGAAAACCTTTAGCAGAGCAATTAATGACTAAATACGATGAGTATGGTCCTATCCTTACTTTGGGAGGGAAAACGTTGTTTTTTACGGCTCGAAAACCGGAAACAACCGGAAACAATATGAATCCCGACGATCAGCAATTTTTTGAAGATATTTACCAAGCTTCTTGGAATGAAGATTCAAAATCATGGGTATTCAATGAAGAGGCAATGGAAGGAGTAAATACAGAAGGATTTGATGCGCTAAACTATGTGAGTGAAGACGGCATGTATGCGTTAGGAACGCTGAATACTTCCGCATCTAAAGAAAAAACAACGGCCTCTTCTGAAATAGTTGAATATGGCTCCGGAGACCCAGGAATATTAAGCTCTGCCACCTTAATTAACCATAAAGATTTAAATACCTCGTATTTTGAAGGTGCTGCTACATTGTCGGATACGGTGATTTATGAGGATGAAACAACCTCACAATGGATGGTATTTGTTTCTGATCGCAATGGAGAGAAATCAATGACCGATTTATACATGGTGGAAAAGAAAAACGATGTATTTCAGCAAGTCCAAGCTATGCCTAAAGGAATTAATACTACAGGTAGAGAAACAACTCCGTACCTTTCGCCAGATGGCAACACCTTGTTCTTCAGTTCCGATGCATTGCCAGGAATGGGAGGATTTGATATTTACTATTGTAAAAAAGAAAATGGAACTTGGGGTTCTCCCATTAATTTAGGCGCTCAATTTAATTCTGTTAACGACGATACTCATTTTCAATATTACCCGAGTATGAAAAAGGCGGTTTTAGCGAGTATTGCTGAAAATGACGAATCCTTTAATTATCAGCTTTTTGAAATCGATTTGACAGGTTTGGATCTTTCTTTCTTGAAATAATTTATGGATTTTTTGCTTAATATCATCTTCCCTAAAACTGCACCATGAAAAACATTTTTTTTGGCATTGCAACAGTGCTTATCTTTCCTTTTTGGGCTCAAAAAGAAGTTCCTGTGACAGCCCCACTTCAAAAAGCAACAGTTTTTTTTACTGGAGCTCAATTGTATCATGAGCATACGGTAGAATTAAAGCCTGGAAAACAAGAAATCATTTTTCAAAAATTAACGGATTTTATTGATCCAAATACTGTTCAAGTTAAGGCAAAGGGAACGCTTACCATTCTCTCTGTACGAACAAGAAAAAATTACGAAGACCCAAAAATTAGCAACGAAGAAATTGAGAAATTGAATACTCAAAAAAAGGCCCTAGAATTAAAGAATGAAACCCTTCAAAATGAATACAACGTTTTGGATATGGATCGAAATCTTTTATTGAAAAACCAGGACTTGAAAGGAAATGACCAAGGGTTGAAAATCGCTGAATTGAAAGAAGCCTATGCGTTTATGCATCAAAAATTGATGGAAATAAATGCACGACAATCTTCAATATATACGGAGTTAGAAGAGGTTCAAAAGCAAATTAATAAGTTAGAGCAAGAAATACTTAGTCAACGAAGTAAACCGGTTATTAATTATTCAGAGGTTGTTGTTGAGGTAGATGTTGAAAAGGCTGGCGATGCGTCATTCTATGTTCAATATATTACGCCTAGAGCTACATGGAAACCATATTATGATATGCGTAGCGATGGTATAGGAAAACCGGTAAAATTAGAAGCGAAAGCAAATGTTTCACAAACAAGCGGCATAGAGTGGAAAAATGTCAACGTTGTTTTGTCTACCAATGATCCTTATGAAAATGCTCAGGAACCCTCAATTGGTCCTTGGTATCTTAATTACAACAATACCCCTCAGCGTTACACACAAACAACGCGTCAATTACCTTCTGTAGATTATTCTGGACAAAAAATTAGGGGAGAAGTCATAGATGCTTCCACTGGATTGTCATTACCTTTTGCTAAAATTACTTTCCCAAGTAATCCGAATGTTGGAGCAGTAACTGATTTTGAAGGAAAATTTGAAATCATTATTCCTAAAGGAGAATCACAAATCAAATCAAGCTTTGTAGGCTACGATCAACAACAACAACCCATTAATTCTGCATATATTAAGTTTTTTATGAAACCTCAAACTGTTGATTTAAAGGAAGTTCAAGTTGTGGCTAATAAAGCAGCATCAAGTGAATTGTTAACGGTAGGGGGAGTTGCATCTTCCTTTGCTGATGGTGAATATACCCTCTCGCGATCCGATATTTCTATGCGTCCTGCCAGATCTAGAAAAGGAAAAATGCTCGTTGACAAGGATAAAGAAGAAGACTACAAAAACAATTCTCCAACCGTAACGACTATTGTAGAAAAGAAAGACATGCGCATGGAATACACTATTCTTTCCAAAATGTCCATTCCGACGGATGGTATGGATCATAAGGTTAGCATTGCTACTTTTGATATGAACGCAAATTACGAATACCATGCAATTCCAAAGGTGGATCCAAGTGTTTATTTATCGGCACAAGTTTCGGGTTGGGAAAAATTGAATTTGTTAAGTGGGGAATCGAATATTTATTTTGATGGTACTTTTCTCGGAAAATCGTATTTGGATGCGAGTACTACAAAAGACACCTTATCTTTTTCTTTTGGTAAAGATGCCAAGATGAAGATTGAGAGAACGCGTATTAAAGAGAAATCAAAACAACGATTAATAAACAATCGACAGAAGTTTGAGGTAAGTTGGGAAATAAAATTGAAGAATAATGGAGGAGCCATAATTCCTGTCGTAATAAAAGATCAGTTCCCAATTTCTTCAAATTCGGATATCAAGGTGAAAGAAGGTGAAGTTGGTGACGGAAAGGTGGAAGAAAATACGAAAATTATTACGTGGATATTTAAAAATGGTATTCCGAACGCACAGGTAATAACGTTTGATTATTCAGTTGACTATCAAAATGGCATTCGCTTGTATTTAGAATAACTCACGCTGACTTGCGGCCAACACAGAACTTATTTGTAATTTGGTCGTGAGAAAATGCCACGCTTATTTTTTCATATTGCCTATAATGAGACACCTTACCACGGGTGGCAAATTCAACCGAATTCATTAAGTGTTCAAGGCGAAATTACAGAGGCATTAACGAGATTAAATAGCGAGGAGCCTATTGAAATCGTAGGTTGTGGAAGAACGGACACAGGTGTGCACGCAGCAAACTACTATTTTCACGCAGACATG
>VGMK01000055.1 GCA_016866375.1 Bacteroidota bacterium | reverse complement strand
GAAATGCCTCAGGAACTCAGCCTGGACAGAAATGTTGGGTAAAAGCAAATTATCGGGCACCCGAGGTGGTTCTTACGAATGAGGTAAAAAATAAATGTGCTTGCACGGCCTCACCAACAAGTGGAGTCGAAGACTTTTCGAACCTAAAAGTATCTATTTATCCAAATCCTGCCTTTAATGAACTCACCATTGAAGCAGAACAATTGGAGGAAAATGCGGATATCTTAGTAACTGATTTGTCAGGAAAAGAAGTATTGAAATCAAAAATTAACAAAGGAAACGTTTTGACCAAATTGGATATTTCTTCTTTAGAAAAAGGATGTTATAGTATTACGATCAAAATTACGTCGGGATATATTATCCGTCCCCTGATTAAAATCTAAAGATCCGGTATTTTTAAGTTTCCGATGATAAATTTACATTAGACAAAGGAAAATTCATTGAGTATATTCCGAAAGTTAATGTAATTTAGCCTTGTGAGGTACAGCCTAGTCATACCCGTTTTTAATAACCAGAGTGGACTTCAACAATTACTGGATTCCATAAACACTATTGATTTCCTGAGAGAGGATGCAGAGCTTATTTTTGTTGATGACGCATCGATAGACGGCTCTTGGGAAAGGCTTAAGCAACTGAAAATAAACCATCCAAATATCAAAATTTTACGCTTGGGAAAAAACTTTGGGCAACACGGAGCCACTTTGGCAGGAATGAATGAATCCATTGGGCAATTTGTACTCACCATGGACGATGATTTGGAGGTTCATCCATCGGAATTCAGCAAACTGATCGCAGCTCAAGAAAAAAGTGTGTCTAGTCTAGTATATGGGGAATTTTCATCGCGCGAGGGCAAGATGAGAAAGTTTGCAAAATTACTGTATAAAGTACTATCAAAATCGGAGGGAAGACTAAAAGGAAAAGGAAGTAGTTTCCGGCTCATTGAGGGAGAATTGGCAAGAAAAATAGCAAAAAGTCATCACTCCTTTGTGTTTATTGATGAATTTCTCTTGTGGTATACCTCTGAAGTAGAGTTTGTTAAAGTTGAAACTTACGACAAGGCCATCATTAAAACGCGCTATAAGTTCTCGGGATTAGTACACACGGCATTGCATGTCATGATGTACTCAACGGCAATTCCACTTCGCTTAGTTACCTTTTCCGGTTTTCTCCTTGCATCCGCTAATTTTCTTCTGGGAATTTTTCTTCTCTACAAATATTTTATCGACAAAATCAAAATCGAGGGCTATATTTCGCTTATGGTGGCTATTTTATTTTCAACAGGGCTCATATTAATTGGAATAGGGGTGATTGCCCAATATTTAAGAAACATGATGAAAAACTTGAATAAGGCCCCAACATATTTTGTCTCTGAAAAGCAATGCTAATCTTAAAACAATTTGACGTTGAACTCCATCGCCTTCAATTAGAAGATATTGAGCTAGTTCGAAATTGGCGCAACGAGGCACATATTAACAATCAAATGATTTATCGAGATTTCATAACAGAGAAAATGCAATTTGATTGGTTTCATTCTGTAAATAATGCACAGAATTACTATTTTATTATTCACTTCAAAGGACATAAAGTGGGACTTATTAATGCCAAAAATTACGAAATTAAAAGGGGATTCGGTGAAGGAGGTATTTTTATTGGGGAAAAAGCATTTGAAGATTCATTTGCTGCGGTCTTTGCTTCATTATGTTTATTGAATTTTGTTTTTTACCTACTACCACACATTTCAATATCTCGAATTAAGGTCCTGAAATCTAATCAACGCGCAATCCAATATAATAAGTTACTTGGCTATGAGGAAATTTTTGGAGCTACAAATTCGTATGATCAGCTCCTTGAACTTTCGCGAGAACGGTTTTTAACCTTCGGTTTGAAGTTAAATAAAGTTGCAAGTTTGTATTGCGAAGGATCTAAGCTCATGCATTTATCAGGTAAAAGTTGTGATTTGAATATGCCCGAAATTAATAGTTTACTCGATGCTAAAATTCCACCAAAGGCAATTCCTGGGCTTTAAAACATGCTAACCATTCCTCCTTTGAAGCCAGCGAAAGAAGAAACGGATCTTGCAAATTTTCGATTTTATACCGGCTGATTTCCTGAGCACTGTAACCCCATAGGGGATTGGGAATATCAAACATTAGTACCACTCTATTTTGCCTGGAATCATTCCATGCTTCATGCTCAAAAGAATCATCAAAAATAACCAATTCACCCTCCTTCCAATAGTGTGTTTTATCTCCTACACGAAGGGCACATTTTTTACCCTCAGGGACCATTAAAGGCAAGTGACAGCGAAGAACCATCCGTGAGTATCCCTCGTGAGGTTTGATGCGTGTCCTTCCGGGCAATAAAGAAAAGTCGCACGATATGATTGAGGGAACGGAAAAAATCAAACTTGCAGTTTGGGGACATAAAGTGGCATTCATTTTACTTTTCATCGAAAAAAATAGAAACGAAAATACGTGCCAAGAATCATTTTCTTTACTTTCCACATATTCCGGAAATGTTCTCATCCACCTATCATTTTGATTTAAATTTAATAATTCAATAAGTTCATTTTTAATAGTTTGAAATTTATCTTGAATAATTTTTAATTCTGGAAAAGATTCTGCCTTGTAGAAATACTTTGGATTTTTTTCGGTGATGAAATGCATCATTTTTTCTTTAACTTCCCTTGTTTCCAATCCTGAATAAGCTTTGACCAAGAATAAGGATTGAAAAGATTGTTCACTGGAAGCTGACCGTTGGTATAAAGTTTTGACATGCGTTCGTTGTATGCATTTCCGTAGGCCAAGGAGCCATCGGCATCCAATTTCGCTGCTACCATGGCCAAAGATTCACCTGATAGTTCTCGTTGGGCACGTCGAATCGCGTCATCATAAGGTTCCATGTGTACTATGTACGCATCAAATTGCTCTTTGGTTGGCCAAGGGTATAGGGTAACCTCAGGAAGATTAATCGTGTCAATTTCCATCAAGTGGATAATGCTATATCTGTTTTCGGTAAGTGTGTCAGGTACCACAAAGGTGGAAGGTTTGAATCCGAAAGCATTGAAAATGACACTGTCACCAGGATAGGTAACGAGGGAGAAAAAACCATAAGAATCGGCCAAAACACCTCTGCCCATTGTTCTGTCGTATACTGTTATGAATGGAACAGGATCCAAACTTCCGTCAGACACTGCAATACCAGATAACTGAATTAATTTTTGGGGATTTATCTCTTTTTTTTGTGCGAAACTGATAAATGCTGAGCCAACTAAAAAAATAAAAACAAGGGTTCCTCTGGTTCTCACAGAACAATATTACAAAAATAGTATCGTCATCACGTCTTTTTTAGCCATATTTAACACTTCTGAAATTAGAGAAAGTGCTATTATTTTCATAAATTTGCGAGAATTTATAGTTATAGATTCACATGCCAATCAATAGTTTGAATAACATTAAGGAGGGATTGACCTACGACGATGTCCTTTTAGAACCAGCGTTTTCTCAAGTTTTGCCAAGAGAAGTTTCTTTGCAGTCAAAATTTACGCGAAACATTGTTTTAAATGCACCGATCGTTTCTTCGGCAATGGATACCGTGACTGAGGCAGAATTGGCTATATCCATTGCTCAACAGGGAGGTATAGGTGTAATCCATAAAAATATGACCATTGAAATGCAGGCTACCAATGTAAGAAAGGTGAAGCGTTCGGAAAGCGGAATGATTATAGATCCAATTACATTGAGTGAGTCGGCATTGGTAAAGGATGCTCTCTTATTAATGAAAGAAAATGGTATTGGGGGAATACCAGTTGTAGATGAACAAAACATTTTGAAGGGAATTGTTACAAATCGCGATTTGCGTTTTGAAAAAAATATTGACCGACCTGTCAAGGAAATTATGACATCCGATAAACTCATCACTACCGCGGAATCTACTGATCTTCAAACGGCAGAGGGAATTTTACAGGAAAATCGAATTGAAAAATTACCAGTTGTGGATAGTTCCTTTAAGTTAATCGGCTTAATTACATACCGCGATATAATTAAAGTGAAAGAACATCCAATATCTTGTAAAGATAAATTAGGGCGTCTTCGAGTTGCGGCTGCTGTAGGCGTAACGCACGATACTTTGGAAAGGGTAGAGGCGCTTGTTAAAGCTGGCGTTGACGCAGTTGTAATTGACACTGCCCATGGCCATTCAGAAGGTGTAATTGGAAAATTAAAGGAGGTAAAAGCCAAATTTCCGAAATTGGATTTAGTTGTTGGGAATATCGCCACAGGCGAAGCAGCCAAAGCACTTGTGGAGGCTGGTGCTGACGCCGTTAAAGTAGGAATTGGTCCCGGTTCGATTTGTACTACCCGAATAATTGCTGGTGTTGGCGTTCCTCAGTTAACTGCTGTAAATGATGTAGCCTTGGCAATTGAAGGAACAGATGTACCTGTTATTGCCGATGGTGGAATACGTTACACGGGTGATATAGTTAAGGCTTTGGCTGCAGGTGCAGACTCAGTTATGCTTGGTTCCATGTTTGCCGGAGTGGAAGAATCTCCCGGAGAAACTATTATTTACGAGGGCAGAAAGTTTAAGTCATATCGCGGAATGGGGTCCTTAGAGGCCATGCAACAAGGATCCAAGGACAGGTATTTTCAAGATGCAGAAGACGACATAAAGAAATTGGTTCCAGAAGGCATTTCTGGTCGTGTGCCATACAAAGGAAAATTAGTAGAGGTCATGCACCAAATCACAGGAGGATTGCGTGCAGGAATGGGATATTGTGGAGCATCAACCCTAAAAAAACTTAAAGAAGCTCAGTTTGTGCGCATTACATCTGCGGGAGTGAAAGAAAGTCACCCGCACGATGTGACGATAACACGAGAGGCACCGAATTACAGTTTTAAATAAAATAGAAAAATAATTAAACCATGAGAAAAATAGTTGGAATTGTCATTATATCTTTTTTTGTTTTGTTAGGCAATCTTGTGATTGCCCAAACACAAGACCCCACTGTAATGGAAATTGATGGAAATCCTGTTTCGAGGAGTGAATTTCTTCAAATTTATTTGAAAAATAATCCAAACCCCAAGTTTGATAAAGTCTCATTGGATGAATACATGCTTATGTTTAAGCGGTTTAAGCTCAAAGTAGCTGAGGCAGAGGCATTGGGGTACGATACGATACCCAAATTAAAAAAAGAGTTAGAGGGATACAGGAAGCAGCTAGCCAATCCATACTTAATTGATTCTGCAGCCAATATTCTCCTTGTTCAAGAAGCATACAATCGAATGAAAACTGAAATTCGAGCCTCACACATTTTAATAAAATGTGACCTCAATGCTTCACCGAAAGACACATTGAATGCATGGAACAAAGTAATGTCTTGCAAGGCTAGAATCGATAAAGGTGAGGACTTTGCTTCAGTGGCCAAGTCAAAAACTGGTTCCGAAGACCCGTCGGTAGTAAACAATGGGGGTGATCTTGGTTATTTCACGGCGTTCCAAATGGTCTACCCTTTTGAAGATAAGGCTTACAACACACCAGACGGGAAAATTTCAGACCCTGTTCGTACGAGATTTGGCTACCACATTATTAAAGTAACGGACAAGCGTCCTGCTCGAGGTACCATCAGAGTGGCGCATTTAATGATACAAGCAAGTAAAAACGAAACCGAAGAAAATGTTCTTAATGCGGAGAAAAGAATAAACGAATTGTACGAAAAATTAGTAAGTGGCGAGTCCTGGGATGCACTTGTTCAAGCTTTCACCGAGGATGCGGCTACGCAAAAGAAAAATGGAGAGCTACCAATGTTTGGTTCTGGAACTACACAACGTATGGTTTCGGTATTTGAGGATGCTGCATTTGCCCTTAAAAAGGATGGTGATTTTAGTAAGCCAATAAAAACAGATTACGGCTTTCATATCATCAAAAGACTCGAATTGAAGGACATCGCAGCTTTTGAAACGATGAAAAAGGAGATTCAATCTAAAGTAAATAAGGACGATCGCGCCAAAAAAACACAGGCTTCATTTGTGGAAAAATTAAAGAAACAGTACGGGTATAAATCAATGGGAACGGCGCCTTTGGTTTGGTTTGATAAAAACCTGGATACCACCTATTATAACGGTAAATGGAGTGCAGATAAACTTAATACAGATTTAACTATTTTTGAGCTAGGTTTAGTAAATAAAAAATTCACTCAAAAGGATTTTGCCAATTATTTAGTGAAAAACTACAGAGGAGTCAAAAAAGAAGATATAAAATCTGTCGTCTTTAAACAGGAGCAAAATTGGGAAAAGTTGGCAATTCTCGAATATGAAGAAAGTGTTTTAGAGGCCAAATATCCAGATTACAAAGCGCTTTTAAAAGAATATCATGACGGAATTATTCTATACGAAGTGATGTCAGATCAAGTTTGGAATAAAGCAATCAAAGATACAGCGGGCTTGCGCAGCTATTTTGAACAAAACAGAGACAATTACATGTGGCCGAGGCGCTACGACGCTGTTGTTTATGAATGCTCATCATTAAAATACGCCTCTGCAGCATATAAAATGTTGAAGAAAAAGAAAAATACCTCCAAAAATATTCTCGATAAATTAAATGCAACGTCTGAGTTGAATGTGAAAGTAAAAATGAATAAACTCGATCCGGAGCAATACAAGCCATTGAAGGATAGAGAATTCTTACGTGGCAGGAATAAACCTTTCGAATTTGAAGGTAAATTTTATGTTGTAGAATTGAAAGCGGAGCTCCCAATTATGAGAAAAGAATTAACAGAGACAAAAGGCGCTGTTACTTCGGATTATCAGAATTTTCTTGAAAAAAAATGGATGGAAGAAATTACAAAAAATCATGTAATTAAAGTATATGACGACATACTTTACAATTTAAATAAATAGGGGATGTCTTATAAATTGATTTTACTTTTTTTTATATTTCCTTTCTTGTCATCAGCCCAAAGCGAACGAAAAATCGTAAATAAAATTATGGCGCAAGTTGGTGATCAGGTCATACTGCTGTCTGATATTGAAGAACGTAAATTACAATTCATAGTCAACAATCCGAAAGCGGAGCCCCAAAGTGATTGCGAGGTACTTGAACAATTACTGCTAGAAGAGCTGCTCTATAATCAAGCGCTCATTGACAGTTTGGTTATTTCAGATGAGGCAGTTGATTCTGAATTAGAGATGCGTTTTCGTATAGCAATAGACGAAAAATTCAATGGGGATGTTGCGAAAATGGAGGAAGTTTATGGAAAAACAACCAATCAGTTGAAGGGTGAATTACGCGAATTGATAAAGAAAAAAATGCTCGCTCAAGAAATGCAGCAAAAATTAGTTTCTTCAATTTCCGTCACTCCTAGGGAGGTTGCCACTTTTTTTAATAAAATACCAAAAGATAGCATTCCGTTAATCAATATGAGATTGAGTTTCCAGCAGATTATCAATTATCCCTCAATTGTTAACGAGGATCGGGAAAAAGCACTCTTAAAATTGCAAGATGTCCAAAAGGAGTTGACCGCTGAGAACTTTGATTTAATGGCTAAAATTCATTCAGATGATATCTCAAGTGCCATTAACGGAGGGCTTATCGAAGCCTCGCGAGGTATGATGGTACCCAAATTTGAGTCGACGGCACTATCCTTAAAGTCAGGAGAAATTTCTGAAATCATTGAAACGCAATTTGGTTACCATATTCTTCTGCTTCTGGAGAGAAGAGGAGATGACTATGTATGTCGTCACATCTTAAAAAAACCTACCTACTCCAAACAAGCCTTCAAAAAGTCTGCAGATAAGGTGGATTCTGCATATAACATGCTGAAAATGAATCAAATCACTTGGGATCAAGCGGTAATTAAATATTCAAATGACGAGATGACAAAAGAAAATAAAGGGATTATTACCAATCCATACACGGGAGAACAAACTTGGGAAATGGATCAACTCAATGAAATAGATCAACAAATCTATTTGATAACGGATCGTATGGAAAAAGGGGATATTTCTAAACCCTCCATTTACAATGATTTTTATGAACGTAAAGATGGAATTCGAATTGTACGATTACTAGAAAGAATACCTGCTCACAAAGCCAATTTAAATGATGATTATGCTTTGATAAAGATGGCTGCTGAAAATGATAAGAAAACGCGAACAGTAAACGAATGGGTAAATTCAAAAGTCACTTCGTCCTATATTCGGATAGACGATCTCTATCGCACCTGCACCTTTCAAAGCAATTGGAAATCAAATTAACATTATATGTCAGATAAACAAGGAATAGATAATTTAGTAGCCCATTACCAGGATTTAAAAAATGAAATACATAAAGTCATCATCGGACAAGATGATGTGGTGGATCAAGTTTTGATTTCAATATTTTCTCGATCCCATTGTTTATTGGTCGGCGTACCGGGACTTGCTAAAACTTTACTTGTTAATACCATTTCTGAAACTTTAGGATTATCCTTTAACCGAATTCAGTTCACCCCGGATTTAATGCCAACGGATATTATAGGTTCAGAAATATTAGATGAATCGAAGCAGTTTAAATTTATAAAGGGGCCATTATTTGCTAATGTGATATTGGCAGATGAGATAAATCGTACACCCCCAAAAACCCAATCGGCTTTATTGGAGGCGATGCAAGAAAGAAAAGTAACTGCTGCTGGTACTACTTATACCCTTCCAAATCCATTTTTCGTATTAGCGACGCAAAACCCGATAGAGCAGGAGGGAACCTATCCTTTGCCGGAAGCGCAATTAGACAGGTTCATGTTCAATGTTTGGGTGGACTATCCCACGTATGCGGAGGAATTGGCCATAGTCAAAACAACGACCTCAGATTATAAACCGACATTAAATAAAGTCTTGGATGCAGATCAAATAATCTATTACCAAGATTTAATCCGAAGAATTCCCGTGGCCGACAATGTATTGGAATATGCCGTGAATTTGGTAGCAAAAACGCGAATTAACAATCCTTCTGCACCTGCTTTGACTAGAAATTATATTACGTGGGGTGCAGGACCAAGGGCCTCACAAAATTTAGTTATTGGAGCAAAGTGCCACGCAGCAATTAAAGGTAAGTATTCACCCGATATCGATGATGTAAAAATGGTTGCAAAAGCAATATTGAGGCACCGTTTGGTCCGTAATTATAGAGCTGAGGCAGAGGGGTATTCAATGGACAGTATTATCGACGAACTTTTATAGCGTAACTTTATTGGTGCTAAGCATTATAGGGTATATGGCGAAAAATCTACCTTATTTTATTGCTTATGTACACTCGTCGCCTAATTTTCTTTTGTTGCTTTTTTGTATTTTACGCGGAAGCCCAAGTTTCAGAGCAGTACATTTTTGACAATCTTGAACAGTACTCTCCATCAACTTTTTATCTAATTTCTACTTATAAAAAAAGCGGGCCATCCATATCTTATGGAGGAAGAACGGTGACTGTTGGGATGAAACACCTTGAATTTTGTGATTTGTCAACTAAAGAAAGGTTTTTATCCACCATTTCTACAACCGTACACGAAACCGTTCATGCTTTTGATAGTCACTTGCCATTGATGCAAGCAAAGCAACTTGGGGAAGATCCACGGATATCTGATGATGAAGGTTTTTTCATTGACGAATCCATAAAACTGGTGTACAAATTCCCAAAGAATAAACTGTTTTCAGCGCGCTTTTTATCTGAGACAATACCTGTAAATTTGCGAACCTGTCGTTATAATTCGTATATCGAAACGAAGCATTTCAATCAATCAACACAGGTAGACGGTATTGTCGGATTAATGGAGGAATTCAATGCCTATTATCATGGCGCTAAGGTGATCTATGATTTTTTGCCACTTTTCCGCGAAACATACGGTGATAATTTTCTCTGGCATTGGTCTTCAGGATTCACTTCGAATGCAGATGCTTTCTATGAATTTGATTTTTTTATTAAAGAATATTTGCTATATGCCAAAAAACATTATCCAGCTTTGTATTTAGAACTTAAAAACGATGCTAATTTTAAGACCATTTACAAGACCATTAGAACTAAATTTTCTCTAATGATTGCCGCTTACGAGAAAAAATACGATGAATTCACGTTGACGGCAAAAAAAGGAACAGGTCTTGTTTTCAGTTCGGAAAAACATTCTTCTCTGATTTTTCCGATTTTGTCAGGTCAAATTAAATCAAATAGGTACGAAGAAATCAATGAGAATTTTCTGAGTCATTAGAATTTTTCAACAAAACAAAAAAAATGTGGAAAACTAGGGGAATTAAATTTTTTCATTCAAGACAATCTACGTAAATTTAAAGAAACTTCTCTGCATGTTCGACAATGAGGACGACGATTTTCAGGAACAAAATTTAAACGAGGATCTTCAACAGTTTGAATTGCATCTAAAAGGACAATCCAGTATTTTTCTAGACAGTGATAAAATTGAAGGGATACTCGATCATTTTTTAATAAATGGAAATTATCAAAAGGCGAGGCAGGCAGCAGAATATGGCATCGATCGATTTGGTTTTAATCCACTGTTTATGTTGCGAAAAGCACAATCGCTGAGCGGTTTAGGGCAACTCAATGAGGCGATGGACCTGATAAATCAGTTAGAAAAAATTGGTGACAATCAATTGGAGGTTACCTTAACCAAAGGAGCGCTCTTTTCTCAGCTCAGGGACTCAAAAAATGCCATCAAGTACTTTAAAATGGCGATGAATGTATGTGAGCCTGAAGACAGAGATGAAATTTACCTCGATATTGCTATGGAGTACCAAAATCTGGGAATGACGAAGGAAGCTATTGAAGTTTTGAAGGAAGCCATAGCCACAAATCCTCAAAATGAAGGAGCCTTGTATGAGATTGCCTTTTTGTACGATCAACTTGGCGATTATAAAAACGCCATTAAGTGTTACACGGATTTTATTGATGAGAATCCTTATTCCTATACCGCTTGGTACAATTTAGGAAACGCGCACAGTAAACTGGAGGATTTCGATCAGGCCGCATATGCATATGACTATGCCATTTTAATTAACCCCGATTTTGGCCCAGCACATTTCAATATGGGTAATGCCAATTTATCTCAGGAAAAATTTCACAAGGCGATAGAACATTTTCACGAATGTATGAAACTTGACGGAGAGGATGCGATGGCTTTGTGTTATCTGGGAGAAGCACACGAACAATTGAATGAACTCGATCTCGCGAAGCATTTCTACAAGCGTGCATTAGAACTTACACCGATATTGGCTGAGGCATGGTTGGGTCTTGGAATTATTGAAGATTTGAAGGGAAATTCACGAGAAGCAATCACTTTGATCCAGAAAGCACTTAACTATGATCAAGAAAATGCAGCAATTTATCATGTTTTGGCCGGCGCCTATGAAAAAGCTAATGAACTTGATTTGGCAAAAGCAAATTATGTAATGTCCTTAGATTTTGTTCCAAACGATGAGGAGTGCTTGGCTGATTACATAGATTTGTTGATGCAGGAGTCTCCACTTGAGGCGCTAAATGTATTGCAAGAATTTATGCTGGATCACAAGGACAATC
>VGMK01000054.1 GCA_016866375.1 Bacteroidota bacterium | reverse complement strand
GCAATAGTCTAAATACGTATGTCGGCGGAGTTGCCATCCCAGGAGCCGCAAGCGCCACATATATGCCTCTAACAAGTTCGGTCGGAACCATCTATTATTACTGCGTTATCACCTTCGCTTCTAGCGGTTGTTCCGCTGTCTCATCAGACATTTCGCAAATAACGGTTGTTGCGGACCCTTCGATAACAACACAACCATTGAACACACAAACTATTTGTGTTGGTGGTTCGATTCCAAATGCGCTAAGTGTAGCTTACACTGGCGGAACCGGAACACTGAGTTACCAATGGTTTAGTGTAAATAGTGGCACCAACACCCTTATTGGAGGTGCAACAGCGTCCTCCTACCTGCCGCCCACTTTTAGCACGCCAGACACCTTTAACTTTACCGTTCAAGTCACTTTAAGTGGCAGCGGTTGTGGCATGGTGCAATCTAATAATGCCGAGGTAATTGTTCTTCCCGACCCAACTGTGTCGGCCCCTGTATCGGCAACTTATTGCAACGGTTATACTCCTGTTCAGCCGCTAAGCGTTATAGCAAATGGAGGTCTAACCGCAGCCTACACCTATCAATGGTATAGCAATACCGTCAATTCCAATGTTGGAGGAACACTGATTAACGGTGAAACCACTGCAACCTATACTCCTCCTGTAATAACCAATGGCTCCGTGTATTACTATTGCGTCGTAAGTCAGGGTGCTGCGAATACAGGTTGTTCTATGGCCTCAGCAACTGCCTTGATCATTACTTCGCCGGCACCAGCTGTAGCTTCTCAACCCTTGAGTATGCAAACCGCTTGTGTGGGCGGAACGCTTTCAAATTTAACGGTGAGTTACACGGGTGCAAGCACAACCTCAAGTTACCAATGGTATAGCAATTCAACGAATGCCAGTACGGGTGGTACGCCAATACCAGGTGCCAATTTAGCAACTTACCTTCCTCAAAACTCCAGTCCTGGAACGGTTTATTATTATTGTGTGATCAGTTTTCCAGCGATCAGTTGTACAACCATCAGCTCTAACACAGGCGCTGTAACCATTCATCCTGATCCGATTATTTCGGTGCAACCAATTGCCAACCAAGCTGTTTGTTTTGGAACAACCTTAGGTGCACCACTTACCATTTCTTACACTGGAGGATTTGGGACACCTAGTTACCAATGGAATTTGGTAAACGGAGGCAGCGCCACAGTTATACAAAATGCGACTGGCGCAACCTACTTACCGGGTAATTTCAATGTAGTTGGAACATATAACTTTAATGTCGACTTAACACTTTCTGGCAATGGCTGCAATGTGCAAACATCCAATTTAGCCGAGGTGATCGTCATGCCAGTTCCAATCGTTGATTCAGTGGGATCTTTTATATACTGTAATGCTGACTCTGCAAATATGATTGAGTTTAGTGGACCAATTCCTGGATCAACATATACCTGGATCAATGACAATCCTGGAATTGGCTTGCCAGCCAGTGGTTTTGGAAATATTGTACCATTTGAAGTGACCAATATGAACAATTTTGGCATTCAGGGTAATATATCGGTGACGCCCCAACTAACGTTACTCAATACAACATGTTCGGGTTCGCCAATTTCATTCCAAATTATAGTCAATCCTTATCAAGACGTACAGGATCCACAAGATTTGGTATTGTGTCACGGGCAAGGCGTCAATGGTGTACAATTTTTTGGCTCCGCCCTCATAAATAATTGGACAAATGATTTACCAGCTTTAGGAATACCGGCATCAGGATCGGGAACTTTACCAGCTTTCTTGGCTGTTAATAATGGTATGCAACCCATTGTTGCCAACCTCAGTGTTACCCCAACATATAACGGAGTGAGCACCTGCCCTGGCGATATTGAAACTTTCACGATTACGATACTACCAAATCCGAGTGTTTCTGCTTTTCCTTTAACTCAAACCGTTTGTAGTGGAGATTTAGCAGCTACCATAAATTTTAGTGGCACAGCAACAAATTTTGCCTGGACCAACAATCAGTCATCCATCGGACTTACAACAACAGGCGTAGGAAATATTCCTGCATTTTTAACAAGTGCGACAGGTTCAAATACGATAAGTACCATTACTGTGACACCATTTTACACACTTGGTACTGTATCGTGTCCCGGCCCGACTCAAAATGTTCAGATTACAGTTGTACCAACACCAAGCGTATTACCGCTTTCGGATTTGGTATATTGTAATGGGGATGCAACCAACCTTATCCAAATTCTTGGAAATGCGAGCATATTGAATTGGAGCAGCAGTAATCCGGGTATTGGAACAGGTGCAAATGGTACCGGATCAATTCCTTCATTTAATGTAATCAATTCTGGTTCTAGTCCGGTAAGTACAGTGATTACAGTGTCTCCCGTAAATTACTTTAACGGTCTAACCTGTATAGCGCCAGCAGAGGATTTCTCCATAACGGTTAATCCAACACCAACCATAACACCATTATCGGATCAAGTGCTCTGCGCACAATCTAATTCGCCGGCAATACTCTTCTCAGGTAATGCCACAAGTTTTGAATGGACAAATACCAACACAGCCATTGGACTAGGCGCAACTGGTCTAGGAAATATCAGCTCGTTTGTAACCCAAAACTCCCTGCCGTCTGTCATTTCAGGAAACGTAAGTGTTATTCCACAATTTACCTATGCTGGGCTAAGCTGCGAAGGTGCAGCTGAATTATTCACGATTGGTGTATTATCTGCTCCTACACTCGATCCGATAAATCCGCAAGTTTTGTGTAACGGCGATCCAACCACCCCAATCATTTTCGTAGGGAATGCAACCAATTATACTTGGATCAACAACAATGCAACAATTGGTCTACCTGCCGCCGGATCTGGCAATATTGCAGGATTCAATGCAATTGGTGGTGCAACAAATAACGTTGCAAATATTGTTATTACGCCGTCTTATGCTTACAACAACACAACTTGTTATGGAACTCCGGTTTCGACATCAATAACTGTGTTACCAAGTCCGTATGTAAATACCGTTCAAGATGTAGTGACATGTAATGGCGATGTATCGGGTGTACTTGCTATTTCGGGTACAGGAAATATTTTTAACTGGACAAATTCTAATCCTTCAATTGGTCTCCCAGCAAGTGGAACTGGAAATCTCCCGAGTTTTACAAATACTAATCTTAGTGGTAATCCAATTACAGCAACAATAACTGTATTTCCTGAAACTACCGGTGCACAAACGTGTCAAGGAACGCCAGAAATTTTCACGATTACTATCAACCCAACGCCGACTATGCTTCCTGTAGGTTCTCAGATTTTATGTAGTCAACAGCCGTCTCAACCCGTTACTTTTTCAGGAAATGCAAGTTCTTACACTTGGCTAAATAGTAACGCAAGCATAGGCTTGCCTTCATACGGTAATGGCAGTGTTCCTGTATTTACAGCCCTAAACGCTGGGATGAATACTGCCACTGCTCAAATTCAAGTGACACCGCAGTATACCAATGCGGGAGTTACCTGCAATGGGCTCGCTCAAAGTTTTACTTTTACTGTTGACCCAATTCCGAGTGTGCAATATAGCCAAATCGGACAAACTATTTGCTCAGGAGAAAGCACAGCACCCGTTAACTTTAGTTCTCCAACCCCAGGAGTAAGCTATTCATGGAATATCCTCAATCCCTCCTCGGTGATTTCTGGTGTGCCAAATATGAATGGAAACGGAAATCTACCGAGCATGACACTGGTTAATTCGGGCACGAGTAGTTCGCAATTCAATTTTCAGGGAATTGCCACCACTGCACTCGGTAACTGTATTGGCTATGGGGCTTTGGGTACAATTACCGTAGATCCGCCGCCTATTATACAACCGTTAAATGACCTTACAATTTGTAGTAACGATCAGATCAACTACAATTTAGTAGCGAGCCAACCATCCACATTTAGTTGGACGGCGAGTGCTAATTCAAATGTTGTTGGTCAACCAACAAATACAGTGAATTCAAATATTATATTGAATTCACTACAAAACAATTCAAGCACGCTACAATACGTGACTTATACGATCACCCCAACTTCTTTTCCAGGAGGTTGCATCGGACAACCTGAGGTTTTTGTTGTCGAAGTGGTTCCAACTATTATGCTTGACACAGCGGTAACCTCTTTGAATGACTCAATCTGCAGTGGAGAGCTCATCAATATTTTATTACAACCGAATTATCCAGCAAATATAACTTGGTATGCGATTAATAATCCAAATGTTCTTGGTGAAACTACTTCTCCAACATCAGTAAATTATATCAGTGACATTTTGGTAAATAATACGGCCTTTAATCAGTATGTTACCTATTATGTTGGACTGGTTTCATCACCATATGCGTGCAACGGGATACCTCAAACAATAACTATTCGAGTGGCTCCGGCAATTCAACTAACGAACTCAACCAATATTAATTTGTGTAGTAATGAGCAACTTGACCTCAATTTGGCGGCTACAATTAATGCTAATTTCAGTTGGTATGCTACAAATAACGGAGTGGTTCAAGGTGAAACGACAACGTCTCAAAATACGAATCTCATTAATGATTTACTTGTGAATAATTCCTCGCAAACGCAACAAGTGAATTACACTGTTGACGTGTTTGCATTGAATTCAAGTTGCCAGGCATTGGATTTACCCGTAACTGTCAATGTCCTTCCCCTACCTCTTTTACTAAACGATGACACTACCATTTGTTCAGGAGAATATACCAACATCAATTTAGTGACCAATATTCCGTCAAATATTGTCTGGAATGGTATCTTCAATATCCCAATAATCGGTGAAACTTATGCAAATATTTCAGGTAACTACATAAATGATTTATTAGTCAATGATACGGGACAAGATGATACTTTAATATACGAAGTTTTGGCTTCTTCAAATGGCTGTACCGCACCTCTTGACTCCATTTTAGTTATCGTTCATGACCAACCTGATGTTGACTTTACCGTAAATACAACGCTTCTTTGTTCGGAAGACACCGTTCAATTTAATAATTTATCAAACCCGAATTTTGATTTTACCTGGGATTTTGGTGATGGTGGCACTTCAGGCATTTATTCACCCATTTATATTTACAATAACTCAGGTACGTACGAAATCGTTCTGGTAGGAACCAATCCAATAAACAATTGTTCTGCATCAGATTCTACGATCATTGTGGTCAATAAAATGCCTGATGCAGGCTTTTATGCATCGGATACGGTCGGATGCGGGAACCTCAATGTAACTTTTTACGCCAATTATCAAGCTAGCAGTGAGATGGTATGGGATTTTGGGGATGGACAAATATTGACTCAAGTTGGCAATGTAACAAACTACTACGACCAAGAGGGATGTTATGATATAACACTGACAGTTACGTCACCAGAAGGCTGTGTTGCACAAGAGAGCTATGAGGATTACGTTTGTATTTATGAAAACCCAATTGCATCTATTAGTGCATCCACCACTAATCTCAATGCACTCAATCCCACAGTTCAGTTCTTCAACACATCACAGAATGCTATTTCCTACGTATGGGAAATGGGTGATGGAACGCTCAGTTATGACGACAATCCAACGTATACTTATCCAATGGAGGGGGCAGATTATTATGTCCTTATGACGGCATACAATGAGGTTGGATGTTTCGATACGGCATCTATTGATATTCATGTTTATGAAGAGTTAATTTTCTATGTACCAAATACATTTACCCCAAATGATGATGAAGAAAACCAAACCTTCTATCCAGTCCTATCTCAAGGAATGAAGCGCTCATACATGGAATTCTCCATTTACAACCGGTGGGGGGAACTGGTTTTTGAAAGTCACGATCCTGGCGTTGGATGGGACGGCACCTACAGCTTAGGTGGCTTGGATTGTCCAATGGGCACTTATACTTGGAAACTCAAACTCGAGTCTTTACAAACCCAAGAAATTCTTGATTTCTACGGGCATGTGAATTTGATAAGGTAGATCAACCACTAAAAAGTCATCCCTATCAACCACATCTTTTTCGAATAAAGTTCATCATGCAATAACCTCATCAGAAGAGATGACCAATAGGTATCCTATGTTTCATCAGTTGGGCTTTTAAGTGAACTATTTATTGGTGAAATAAGGTCGCATTTACTTCGTTTACCTTTCATAATTTAGTAACTTTACACCCCTTATCTTAAAAAAAATGGCGAAGATTAAGAAACAAGATGCTTTGGACTACCATTCCTCGGGAAAACCGGGAAAAATTGAAGTTGTACCTACCAAACCTTATGCCTCACAACGTGACTTGTCCTTGGCTTATTCACCAGGAGTAGCAGAACCGTGCCTAAAAATCGCTGACAACAAAGAGGAGGCTTACAAATATACAAGTAAGGGAAATTTAGTTGCAGTAATTTCCAATGGTACTGCGGTCCTTGGTTTGGGCGATATCGGTCCGGATGCATCAAAACCAGTAATGGAAGGTAAAGGGTTGTTATTTAAGATTTTCGCAGATATTGACGTGTTCGATATTGAAATTGACGCAAAAGATCCTGAGCTTTTTATTCAAACCGTTAAGGCCATTGCGCCAACTTTCGGCGGGATTAATTTAGAGGACATCAAAGCTCCGGAGGCATTTGAAATTGAACGAAGACTAAAAGAGGAATTGGACATCCCGATCATGCATGATGACCAACACGGCACGGCGATTATATCTTCTGCCGCACTGTTGAATGCCCTCGAACTTGCAAAAAAGAGAATTGACAAAGTGAAAATTATTTTTTCTGGTGCAGGCGCCTCTGCACTTTCTTGTGCAAACTTATACCATTCCTTGGGGGCGAAACTTGAAAATATTTTTATGTTTGATTCAAAAGGACTTTTAACGAAAGACAGAAATGACCTTGATCCTTTGAAGCAGTTTTTTGCCATTCATCCAAAATCCATTTCTTTTTCGGACGCATTTAAAAATGCCGATGTATTTATTGGTCTATCACGCGCTGGGTTGGTAAAAAAAGAAATGATTTCATCCATGTCGAAGGATCCAATTGTATTTGCATTAGCAAATCCGGAACCAGAAATCTCCTACAAAGAAGCGACATCGGTACGTAAAGATATAATAATGGCAACAGGTCGCTCGGATCATCCAAATCAGGTAAATAACGTATTGGGTTTTCCTTTTATTTTTCGCGGAGCACTCGATGTTCGAGCTACAAAAATTAATGAGGAAATGAAGTTGGCTGCAGTTAAGGCAATCGCCTCGCTCGCCAAAGAGACTATTCCTGAGGAGGTTATTGAGGCGTACGGAGAAAAAAATATTTCGTTTGGACGTGATCAAATTATTCCGAAACCATTAGATCCTCGTTTGATTTATTATGTCGCTCCTGCGGTGGCAAAAGCAGCAATTGACTCTGGTGTAGCCAAGTGCCCCATAAAAAACTGGGATTTATACGAACAAACGTTAAAGAATAGGCTCGGCCTCGATAATAAATTACTTCGAAACATTACAGCCAAGGCGCAATCAAATCCAAAATCAGTGGTTTTTGCCGAAGGAGATAATATTAAAATTTTAAAGGCAGCTCAACAAGCGCACGAAGAGGGTGTTGCAAGGCCAATTTTACTCGGGAAAAAGAACCGAATTTTGGAATTAATGAAGGAATATTCTATTGATATTCCGGAATTGGTGATCATTGACCCAAAATCGGAGGAAGAGGAAAAACGCCGAATTAGTTTTGGAAATACTTTATTCGAAAGAAGAAAACGCAAAGGTTTAACTGAGTTCGAGGCTATTCAACTGATGCGAGAGCGAAACTACTTTGGGGCAATGCTTGTTGATGAGGGGATTGCGGATGCAATGATTACAGGGTTGACACGAAGCTATCGTTCCTCCGTAAAACCGGTATTGCAAATTATAGGACTAGAAAAAGACGTAGAGGTTGCAGCGGGCATGTATATCCTCAGCACCAAAAGAGGGCCCTTATTTCTCGCTGATACCACTGTAAATGTGAATCCAACAGCGGAACAAATTGCAGAGATTACCTATAATATTTCCAAAGTAATACGTAAATTAAATATCACGCCGAGAATTGCATTATTGGGCTATTCGAATTTTGGATCTTCACCAGGCCCAGACTCTGATAAAATGGCAAAAGCCGTCAGGATACTTCACGAGAAACACCCAAGCTTAATTGTTGACGGTGAGATGCAGGCAAATTTTGCGCTAAACAGCGAGCTCATGAATGAAAAATTTCCATTTTCTCACCTCGCAAATCAGGAGGTAAATACCTTAGTGTTTCCCAATCTTTCAGCAGGGAATATCACTTACAAAACCTTGCAGCAAATGATGGATGTAGATGCAATTGGTCCAATTCTCATTGGATTAAGAAAATCAGTTCACATCTTGCAGTTAGGCTCTACGGTAAGGGAAATAATAAACATGGTAAAAATAGCCGTAATAGACGCTCAAACAAAATAGTATGATTGGAATGTTGCATGGCCGATTGGTCGAAAAAAATCCCACCGAACTTCTCATTGATTGTGGAGGGGTATGTTACGAAGTTAAAATTTCTCTCAACACGTATTCTGTGTTGGGTGATGGCGAAAATGTTCGTGTCTTTGTCAAATTGATAGTGCGGGAGGATGCCCATATCCTGTATGCCTTTGCCACTAAAGATGAACGGGAAATGTTTAATTATTTAATCAGTGTTTCAGGCATAGGACCGAATACGGCAATGATTATGTTATCCTCTTTAGTCCCTGAGGAAATTGCCCATGCTATTCAATCGGAGGATGTAGTTACCATCCAGAAAATTAAAGGCATTGGAGCAAAAACAGCGCAACGAGTGATTATTGATTTGAAGGGTAAAGTATTAAAATTCACAGAAAGCACTGATAATCTTCCTGCACAAAGCAATACAATCCGTTTTGATGCGTTAATCGCATTGGTCTCTCTTGGGTTTGATAAAAAGTCAGCAGAGAAAGCGCTCGATAGAATCGGTGCAGAACATCAAAATGTGGAACAATTGATAAAGGAGGCATTACGTCTTTTATGATGAGATTTAGGATTGAAGGTATTGCACTGGTAGCATTTTTTTTAATGTTTCTACCAAGTACAGGTGCGTTAGCACAAATAGACCTTCCCTTTCCAATCGTAAATCCAATGAATCCTGGTCAGAATCTCCCTCAGAGCTTCGACCTTGGTGACCCTACTAATTTGCAACAAGGAATTGTTTACGATCCAGAAACTGGAAAGTATATTTTCACTGAAACAATAGGTAACGGATTGTTTTACCATTACCCTTCGATGATGTCTATTGAGGATTACCTTGAATACCAAGAAAAAAAATCACAAACCTTGGATTGGCAGGAAATTATTGAAGAGGAAACTGCTGAAAATGGGCAATTCGAATTACCTATCAAAATTGGAAGTAAATTATTTGAGAATTTTTTTGGTTCTGATGAAATAAAAATTATTCCCGGCGGAAATATAGAAATTTCTCTTGGAGCAAACCATTCCAGAATTGATAATCCTATGTTGCCCTTGCGTCAGCGGAATATAACACGTTTCGATTTTAATCAAAATATCAATCTTGACGTAACCGGACAGATTGGCACGAAATTGAAACTAACGATGCGTTACAATACGGGTGCGCAGTTTGATTTTAATAACTTTTCGAACATTCAGCATTCTGGACGAGAAGACGAAATATTACAGGAAATCGCTCTTGGTAATGTACAGTTGAACTTACCAACAACCTTAATTCAAGGCTCCCAAACTTTATTTGGTGTCAAAACACAAATGAAATTTGGTCGGTCTACTTGGGATTTAATTGCAGCTCAAAGTAAAGGAAAGCGCACAGAAATTAATGTTTCGGGGAAGGCTCAAATTCAGGAATTTCAACTTTCTGCGGATAACTACGATCAGAACAGGCATTACTTCCTAAACCTATACCATCAACAACACTACGATGCCGCTATGGCCTCACTTCCAATTGTAAATTCAACAGCTTATATTACAAGAATTGAGGTTTGGATTACAAATAGAAATAGCTCTACTGAAAATACCCGAAACGTATTAGCTTTTGCAGATTTAGGTGAGGCTCTTCCAACGAATTGCCAGGGTTCTCCTGGGTCTTATTCCACAACCTCGGTACTTCCAGATAATGAATCAAATGGTTTATATGCTTGGGCATCGAATCAACCACTTATTCGTGGGTTTGCCAATTCCGTGTCTACATTGTCGGCGCAAGTTACATCACCCGGTCCATTTCAACAAGCCATTCACTACGAAAAGGTAGAAAACGCCCGTAAATTGGCGGACAATGAATTTACTTATAACGCACTATTGGGTTATATATCCTTGAACAGCAGTTATAATAACGATGAGGTTATTGCAGTTGCGTATGAATATACATACAACGGTCAAATTTTTCAAGTAGGGGAATTTTCCACCGATGGTTCTAGCGGTCAAGATGCACTGCTACTGAAGATGTTGAAACCAACAATTACAATCCCGAATAATAAAGTATGGGATTTAATGATGAAAAATGTGTATTCAATCAATGCGGCACAGGTGGATCAAACAGGTTTTAAAGTTGATATTTTATACAATAATCCGGATCAATCGGTTTTAATCCCATTCATGCCTTACGAAGGTGTTAATTCCATACAAACGGTGACCCTCTTGGAAATGGATAAATTGAATCAAAATAGTCAGCCTTTTTCCGATGGGGTATTCGACTTTGTTCCGATGAATCAAGTTGGAAATAAAATTGATAATGGTGGAACCATAAATAGGAAAACAGGAAGAATTTATTTCTCCACCATAGAACCTTTTGGTGCTACCCTTAAAAACAAACTGACTCTTGCAGGATTACCACCGTCCGCTGTGGATAAAATTTCATTTTTGGAATTATACGACTCAACGAAAACTGCCGCCCAACAAATACCAAGTAAAAACCGATTCACACTGAAAGGTCAATTCCAATCTTCCATATCCTCAGAAATTTCTCTTGGGGCTTTCGATATTCCCGAAGGGGCAGTTGCTGTAACGGCTGGAGGAATAAAATTAACTGAAGGTGTTGACTACCAGGTAGATTATGCCCAGGGCAGGGTCAAAATACTAAATACCAGTCTGCTTGAATCAAACACCCAAATAAAAGTTTCCATTGAAAGTAACTCAATGTTCGGATTTCAAGCTCGAACTTTGATAGGTGGGCATTACACCTACCGATTCAGTCAAAATTTGAATCTTGGTGCTACGTGGGTGCGCATGACTGAGCGACCCATCACACAAAAAGTTGATTTTGGCAGTGAGCCATTCAAGAACAATGTAATTGGTGCAGATTTTTCTTGGAGAACAAACGTACCCTTCTTGACAAAATTAGTTGATCTTCTCCCAGTAATTTCAACCAATCAAATGTCTACTTTGGCAATCCAAGGTGAGGTGGCTACTTTGATTCCAGGTCAACCTCGAGCAATTAACAAAGAAGGAACTTCTTACTTGGATGATTTTGAAGCGGCGCAGAGTGCCATTGATTTGCGTGCTTCAACGGCATGGAGATTAGCTTCGATTCCACAAGGTCAACCCGACTTATTTCCTGAGGCCTCTAATTTAAATTTGGGGCTTGGATACAATCGAAGTAAACTTGCATGGTATTC
>VGMK01000053.1 GCA_016866375.1 Bacteroidota bacterium | reverse complement strand
TCCCAATTATTTTGATATTTTTTAATTAACTCATTAATTCTGTCATCAAACTTGCGATACATTGCAGGGTCGCTGTTTTGCAAGCTAACCTTAATATGACCTCTTAATGCATGTTCCATTGCTGAGGCTTTCGATTTATTATTTCCGTAAAGACTGTTGATTTTGATGGGGAAATCTTCTGAAAAAATCGAAACCTCTTCCACATTTTGCTTAATACCCATTGATTCCAAATGCTTATCTATGAGCCTACGGACTTTTTCACTTGCCCAACCAATATCTAAAGGTGTATCTCTGTAATGGTATTGAATACGCCATAATAAATAACCAATACGTTTTGCAGGTATCCAATACTTTCTTTGGGTTTCGGCTTCGCTAAACAATAAGTCTAAACGGTCGAAATAATTTTTTACTAAAATATCAAATTGTGCTCTTAGCTTTAAATCGCCTACTATTTCAATCACTTTTTCAACCAATTCGATGTCCCTGCTGTCTGATGTTTTTTGTTGCAAGAAGTCTTCAAAATCAGCAATTCCGTTGTCTATGAAAAACTGAATGATTTTATTGTATCTCAGTTCTAACTCAGGTATTTCGTCATTAATATCTTTGAAGTATTCTTTAAACTCATCGAGTGTAGCTTTACTCTCTGCTGCTTCTTGGTCGGTATAAATTCCTAATGCACGATTCAGGTTTTTGGTGATTCCAAAATAGTCAACCACCAATCCGTGTGTTTTACCTTTCTTGGTTCGGTTTACACGAGCAATAGCTTGCAATAGATCATGCTCTCGCAGGTTTTTATCCAAATACATTACTTGCTCAATAGGAGCATCAAAACCAGTTATTAGTTTATCACAAACACATAAAATACCAATTCCCGACAATTTTTTATCAGGGTCAACCACATCAAAATCTTTCTTGAAATTATTAATCGCATCATCTTCCAAAGCTTCTTTCCGGGCAGCAGTTACATAATCGAGTTCGTTAGTTCCCATACCCGAAACTATGGAGTGTGCTTTTAGAATTTTTAATCGAGCAATCAGTGTTTCGTTCCTGGCTTCGCCTTGTTTTTCTTCTTCCAGTTGCAGGCGTTGAGCTATCAAATCATTAAGTACTAGTTTGTATCGAACAGCAGCGATGATACTTGAGCCAACTACTTGCGCTTTAAAACCATTGGGCAATATTTCACTTACATAATGTTCTAAAATATCTTGAGCAATTTCGATAATGCGTTCTTTAGATTCTAAAAACGCCACCATAGTACCGTACCTTTTCTGTATTTCTTGACGTTCTTCTTCGGTACGGTGTTTAAAGGTTTCTTCGTATTCTAAATCAAAAACCTCTTTGTCTTTTATTTGGTCGGAGGTTTTTTTGCCAATGTATTTAATATCAACCGTTGCTCCATCGGCAACTGCGTTATTCATTTTATAGGTATCAATATATTGGTCTTTGGGTTGATAGAAACGTTCGGCTGTTTGTTTTTTATGGCGTTCTGTAATTAATGGCGTTCCAGTAAAACCTATTCTTGTGGCATTTGGAAATGCCAAGAATAAATTTTTACCCATATCGTTACCTTGCGAACGGTGGGCTTCATCAACCAATATCAATATTTTTTCACTTTTATTAATCTCTGGAAACTCAGTGAACTTTGGTATTACACCTAATTTGAGCAAGTTTTCAGAAGTTATTTTTTGATTCTCAATAAACTTATGAAGCATTACCATGTTCAAGTTATTGGTATCGCTTTCAAGCATTACCAAATCTTGCCTTGTTTCAATATTGTTGGTTCTCTCCACCAATTCGGCAGTTTCAGTTAATTGGTCTTCTAAATCAATTCTATCCACCACCATCAATATTTTAT
This sequence comes from Bacteroidota bacterium, assembly GCA_016866375.1. Classification (GTDB taxonomy): domain Bacteria; phylum Bacteroidota; class Bacteroidia; order Flavobacteriales_D; family Crocinitomicaceae; genus UBA952. The sequence continues at coordinate 9,825 of VGMK01000053.1, read as the reverse complement.
AATCTTTTAAATCGAAGGTTGAACGCATTTTGCGAACAAGGAAAGCCATCGTTAGACTTTTGCCACTTCCTTGCGTATGCCATATAACACCACTTCGTTGTTTAAAATCTGCACCTTCTCGCAAGCGTTCTACCATTTTTCGAACAGCACGGTATTGCTGATAGCGGCAGATGATTTTAATATCCTGTCCGCTTTTCAATTGCATAAAAAGGGTAAAATTCTTTAGAATGTCTATCAATATTTCGTGATTAAACATTCCGTGAATTAGTACCTCTTGACGCTGACTATCGGGTTCAATAGCAATGGTTGTATCGGGTGGAATGGTTTGGTATTCTTCAGGAAAAATATCTACCCACTTTAAAAAATAATCGAAGTTGGAGCAAATGGTTCCAAACCTTGCCTCTAAGCCATGTGTAATAACGCTGAAAAGATTGGTATGAAAGAGTTTTTCTTCGCCTTCATCTTTGCTAAAAAAATCGTCTCGCTGGTTGCTGTATCGTTCTATTTGCCTGAACGATTCACTTAACGGACCTGGCGAATACATATCCTTACACTCAATAACCACAAAAGGCATCCCGTTTACAAAGCAAACTATATCGGGGATAATACATTTTTTGGCACGGTTGGGAGTATCTACTCTAAACTGATTAATTACAATAAATGAATTGCCTTTGTACTCATCGCCAAAGGCAATTAAACGCACTGTAGGATTATCAACGCCTGTTTGCTCGTTTATGCCAGGAAGTGTAATGCCTTTAAGCAAGTGATTAAAAATATCTTTATTGGCTTCCAATAATTTTTTACTGCCTTGCTCCGCAATCTTCTCGTAGCAATAGTTGAATTGTTCTTGAGTAATCCACGGATTTAATTTCTTAATGGAGGCTTCAAACTTGCCTTTAAGTATTACTTCTTTAAACGAAGTACGAAAAGATTCTGTAGGGTCTTCTGGAATACCACCTGCACCATTATCGTGAACTTCCCAACCTATTTGGCGAAGCTTATCTAAAAAAGGCTTTTCTACATTGATATATTCTGCCATAGGCTTAGTTTGTTTGCGTTTCTAATTCTTCTTTAACTGTTACCAGCTTTTTACCACTCAACAAATCTGACATTAAACCTGATTTAATTTGTTGTTGCTTGAGTAGAAAACTTTTTTCGTTTGCAATTATATTGTCAATAGATTTTAACCTATTAGCAATTGCTTCTGTTTCCATCCCTTCCTTAGGGATTGCCAATTTGATATTCTTAATTTGTTCTTGGCTTATCATCGGAACTCCTGTCTGAGAAGTAAGATTTTCTATTTGACTTTGACCAATGAAACTACATAGCTGGTAATAAATGTATGTATTACATTTTGTGATATTATTGAGTAATACCATACTTGGATTTATTGTTGCATCTCCAATCTCTTTGTCTATTATAACAATTTTACCTATTGTGCCTCTTTGTACAATTAATATATCTCCAAAGAATACCATTATTTCAGGTGATTCTAAATACTTCTCATTTGATAAATGAATAGAATTAGTTAAATCTAATTTATTATCTTTATCAATATGCATAGCACCTAACGCCAAAGGACCATTCTCTCTTAAATCGCTAACAGTGTAACCTTTCCAACCAACTCTGCCGTTTACTTTTGCAATCTGATTAATAATCTTTTCATCCCACTCCTTCGGAATCCAACCCAACGCACTTTCTTTATATAACTCTGGAGCATTCTCTTGTTTTGGGCGGAGTTTGCCTGTTTTTATATCAATGCCACGGGTAAACAAATCGTGCAGCATGCCTTGTTTTATGGCTTTGTATTTGGCTATGGAAGCTTGGGTTTTTTCTATTACTGTATCGGTGGTGGATAGAATTTTGGCGATTTTGCGTTGTGCTTTTAATGAAGGGAATTTAAGGCTAACCCTTTTCAAATCATTTATAGTTACCTGTGGCTGAGCAGAACCTGAAACAATTTTGCTTTTACTTATAGTTTGAAGTAAATAATAAAGAAATTCAACATCAATCTCATCAGTTTTTAATTTTACAGGAATACTATTGTTAGTAACAAAAGTTTTTTCAGGTACAATATTGATTACACCACTGTTTTCACCTCTACAGCTGATTAATACCGTTTTAATTTCTATATTATATCTATCCGAAAATCCAACATATCCATTTGCTCCAAAAACAGGATATCCAAAAGATTTCAATTCAGACGTAGGCAAATTATCACCATAGTTTAATATTGAAAAGTCGATTAAGTATTTTTCAATCCACTCACTCATAACCCAATTCCAATAAAAAGTTATTTAACAATTGGGTTTCGTTTTCTCTTGAGCTTAAAACATCATCCAAAGTGGTAATATATTTTTCAAACAACTCATTGATGGCATTTACTAAATTGCGGGTATGGTTTTCTTGATAGCCAGTAACTACTGTATGCAATGTTCTTTCCCAGCGTTTAATGATGAGTTCTTTTGCTTCCTCTGGTGTTATCTTGGCTCTTGCTTGTTCAACCAGTTCTGCTTTAATTCGTTCTAGTTCTCTAGCTTCTGTTCGGCATTTCTTTAGTTCTTCTTCTAATGCCAAATGCTTTTTAATGCTTTCAGTAACGGCTTCAATTGAAGCCTCATAAGGTTCAATTTCATTTCCTATCTCAACGCTTTTGGCAGATAGGATTGTGATTTGTTCTTTCGCTATTTCTACTTTTTCGGGTTTGGGCTTCTTCGCATCAATATCTTTTTGGTAAGCCTTAATTTGTTTGGCTATTTTTGCCAATTCTTTAGCTAAAATATTTTTCTGCTTGGTATTGCTTTTTATCTGTGCTTTTATTTCGGTTATCTGTTTTTTGGGAATGGCTTCGTAATCTTCTTCGTTCCATTCGCCTTCTTCCAATTCATTCACGGTTTCAAATAATGCTTCCAACTCATCACGTCTGGCTAAAGCATTACGATACGAAGCCAACACTTGAGGAAACTGACTTTCCAAAATTTCGTCATCAGGTATTAGCTCAGCTTTCCAAGCACTTGCCGCCACCGATTTAAAATCGTATTTCAAATCTTCAATATACTGTGCAAACGACCCACGTAGTTGATATTCAGAAAGCAAAGGATTGGCAATATCGCCCAATGTAGCAGAGAACTCAGTTGTGCAATGTTTGGTGAAATCATACACGCTTTTATCGGTAGGCAGGGATTCAATCTTAGGCAATACCTTTTGCCAAAACTCATTGATTTTTGCAGTGTATTTCGCAAAGGCTTTTTCTTTTCCTTGGCTACTATCAATAAACTCCTTTATTTTTTCTTTGCTCTCAATGCCTGCCGCAAATTGATTGTAACCTTGTTTTAATGAAGTAAATAAACTTTCTTTTAATCCATCGTAGCAAGCAAAATTAATATCCAAAGCATTGATTTCAGCTACAGGAATACCGCCTTTTAAATGGGCGTGCACATCGTGAGGAGTTGCAGGTGGCGAATTGTCAACATACCTGCGAATATTACAGTTGTATTCTTCTTTTCCAATATCATCTTTGTGTACCAGTTTGCTGTATTTATCTAATTGTATTTTGTTGTGGTATACATAACTGATTTTATCTATATCCTCCGAACGGAGTTTGTTTTGATTTTTACCTTCTTTGTATTCTTTATCGGCATTGATAAAAAGCACATGATTGCGTTCGCCAGCACCGTGTTTATTGATAATAATTAAACTGGCAGGAATACCTGTGCCAAAAAACAAAGCAGGGGGCAAACCTATAATGGCTTCAATCAAACCTGCGTTGATTAAACGCTTGCGTATTTTTTGTTCTTCACCTCCACGAAATAAAACGCCATGAGGCATAACAACTGCCATTCGTCCATCATTATTCAAGGTGGAAACCATGTGTTGCAAAAACATAAAGTCGGCTTGTTTCTTGGTACTTGTCCAATTGGTAAAGCGTTCTTTATGCTGCATTCCCTCCGTTTTGTAGTTCTGTGAAAAAGGAGGATTAGCAACTACTATATCAAATTTGATTAATACGCCATCTTTTTTAAGTAGAGGGTTTGCCAATGTGTCGCCCATTTTGATGTTGGCGTTTTTGATGCCATGAAAAATCATGTTCATTTTACACATTTTGTAAATACCCTCTTTCAATTCTTGTCCGAAAATGGATAAGTTGCGGGCATTGCCATAACGTGCCTCTACATAGTTTCTCAAGTTAATGAGCAAACCACCCGAACCAACAGTTGGGTCGCACATAGAAGCTCTATCGCTTGGTTGTAAAATGTGTGCCATTAATTGCACCACTTCATTAGGAGTATAAAATTCACCTCCTTTTTTACCGGCACTTTCGGCAAAGTGTTTAATCAAAAATTCGTAAGCCGCACCCAATAAGTCTGGGAATTCAAAATTCTCATCTTTTAATTCAATCTCATTAAAGTTGTCAATCAATCCTTTGAGCACTTCATCAGTTAGAAGTTTGTCGCCATTTGTCTTTAAGGCATTGAACTTAGTGCCGCTTAAAACACCTTCCAATATCTCCTTACGGGAATTTTCTATTGAATTTAAAGCTATTGTTAAGCCATCACCAATATTTTCGGTAAGCATTTGTATGTCTTTCCAACGAGCATCGGCAGGCACGAAGAATTCATACTCAGTAGCATTTTCAATCTCCAGTTCTCTGTCGAGTTGGGCTTGAGTAATATTTGGGTGTTGTTTCTTTAAATTATTTTCACGAGTAATGCGAGCTACATCAAACAAGTCATTTACCCGTTTAAGGAATAACATGGCAATTATGTAGTCTTTGTATTCGGAAGCATCTAAGCCTGCTGCCCTTAAATCATCGCATTGCAGTTTTAGAAATCCGTTAAGTTTAGATAGTGATATTTTTTTTGACATTTTATGTTCGTTACCTGATTAATATTTTATCTGTTTTATCTTGTTCCGGTGTTTTTCAGCATTGGCTATAACGGTTTGCGGCTACAAGAAGTTGGCGATTTCGAAGCACAAAACTGTTTGCCACCACTAAACTTGATACGAAGCACAAAGCTTCATTTAACCACTGAACCGCCAATTTCTTGTAGGTGCTGTTAAGGGCTGGCTTATTCTTTAATCACTTTAAACGTCTGCTTCATATTTTCTCCAACACTGAACATATAAATACCACCTGATAAATTGCATAATTCAATTGTTGAGTTCTCAGAGTTAAGTTTTCCAGTCAAGACAACTCTTCCAGTGTTATCATAAATAGAATAAACTGACCCGATAAGTTTGCCGTCTGCCTTTACATTAATTATACTTCGTGCTGGGTTTGGAAACACTGAGAATAGTTTGTCTTGTATGGTTTCATTAATACCTACATTGTTGTTTACAGTCAAGACAGCGACATTTGATGTGTCAGAGCAAGAACCAGAAGAAACAATGCAACGGAATGGTTGATTGTTATTGCTCATCGTTACATTTGAAACGGTTAGTGTATCGTTAGTAGTTCCACTATATTGACCAACGCTATTCAAATTCTGAAAACCTACACCAAGGTCTGTTTGCCATTGGTAAGTTGCACTTGGGTCAGATGAGTTAACTACAAATTGTGCGATGTTGTTTATGTTAATGGTTTGATTTGTTGGTTGAGAGTTTACAGATGCTATACAGCCATTAAATAAATTTGCGATTTCTTGTGAAGTCAGTGCAATAGTCCAAAATCCTATGTCATCGAAAAGCCCTGAATAGTATTCGATTATTCCACCGCCAATATCACCACCAAAGTATAAATTCATAATAGAACTAAAACAAGTCAAAGGCGATGCGCTGTTTTGAACATCAATTAGGAAACCATTAATATAAAAAGAAGTCGTTGTTCCTTGTACTACATATGTTATATGATGCCAAATATTTAAATTAACCCCTGATAAAGAGGTGCCATTTCCTGATGCTGCATAAGTACCAGCACACGTCATTGGAGAATAACTTAATCCAGTCAGACTCCAATTCACTGAAAATCTTAAAGAATTCCCAATAACTCCATATTGAATCTTATTATGTATATTGTAGTTATTGGCTAAAGTCCAAAAACTTAAGGTAAAAGTATCGGTATCAAAAGAATTAGCTCCTGGAATGGTTATTAATTGTTGAGAACCACTCAATGCTATCGCTGAATTGGGCGAATTGTATCTATCATTTGCAAAAGTACCAGTTGTTGTTCCATTATTTCCATTTCCAGATTCGTCATTTGCATTTCCATTAAAGGGCCACCAGCCTACGAGGCCATTGGTCGGTACATAATACGGCACTTGAGCCATTGAAAGTGTTGCAAGTCCGAGTATTGCAATTGCAGTCATTAGTAAATTTTTCTTTTTCATTTTTTGTTTGTTTTTAATTGTTTAACCATTGGGCAATTTCGGTTCAAGCTTACCCTTAACGTTTTGCGTGTAGGCGAATACCCGGAGGGTTTTGCTTACACGCTGTTATGGGTTGGTTTTAAAGAATAAAATTTGCTTTTACAATACTTGTACATCGATTTGCATTTAGTTTAGCATACCATCTTTTTCTAGTCCCCTCAAAGAATAAATGATCTCTTTTAACAATACAGGTCATTATAATATTATTATCGGAAAACAATGACAAATAAAACACTAAGTCACCTTCCATAAATTGACTTTTTATTATTTGAAATTCTTCTTGATAATTAAAAACTTCCGATACTAAGTCTCCTTTAATCAAAAGGATTCCAGAAGAAAAGTCGAAAACCAAAATGCTGTTTGTAAAGTTTTTTTTTGCATAACTACTACCAAATGAAAATTCTAATTCTCTAATATTGTTAATTGTAAGAAACCAATGGAGAGAATTGGCTTTTTGAACTTCAATCTGAAATTGACTAGGGCCAAATACTTTTGAAAATAAACCCATATTTAGTATAATTTTTCGTTCACAAATCGTTGAATTTCCACATCAAATTCTTCTTCACTTGCCCATTGATTATGTAGTTCGAATTCTCTTCCATCTTGCATTGTTATTGTGGCTTTTAATTTTAATTTTAAAACATGCATCTTGATCATTACAAATGCAACAGGAACCCCCATTTTTTTTAAAGGATAACTTTTAGCTTTAATAAACATTTTTAGGAAATTAGAACATAACACAACATACAACTTATACTTAATAATAATGCGACACTCACCATGCACCCTGAAAATTTTTTTACTAAAGTGCTTTCATCTTGATTCAATATAAGATTATTAATCTCTTGATGCAATTTGTCAATATCTTCGATAGATTTTATTTTGGTTGAAAGTATTCCCGTATAACCTAATTTCCCAATCTTGTCAACGCGTGAAAAGCCATTAACTAGAGTCAATTTGTACAAACTTGGAGCTTGAGGGCAAAAAAACATATCTTTCCCATCGTATGCTTCATTATTGACCTTAATAATCTCTATGTATCCCCTTTTTTTTAGTTCAGAGCATATGTAATCTTTTGAAATCATATGTTTAAGTTTTTTTCATTAGTAAGCCCCAGCATTTCTCAAAATATTCACAACTCTACCATGACCACAGTAATTAGCTAAAAAAATGGGAGTAACACCTTGATTGTCCGTTGCATTTACATTTGCGCCCAAAGATAGTAACTTATGAACGACCGAATCATTCCCCATCATTGATGCAAAATGCAAAGGAGTATTTCCATCCTTATCCTTTGCCATTATGTTGGCACCACTATTTATTAAGGCATTAATAACAGCATTTTGATTTTCGTTTATTGCGCTATGTAATGCTGTGAAGCTGTAATTGAGACATTTTTGATCTAAACTTGCGCCTTTACTTATCAATAATGTTACTATTTCAACCCTACCTTTCATTGCTGCCCAATGAAGAGGAGTATAGCCAAACATATCAGTGCAATTGATATTGGCGCCATAAATCAACAATCTATCAACTTCACTGGAATTTCCCAAATCAATAAATCTTTTAAATTCATCTATTTCAGACATTTATGTGTTATTTAAAGGTGTAATTTAAAATTTCTTGAAGCTGACTATATAATCTAAAACTTAGTTTTCTACCTGCATTACTGATTAAGAGCATAGACCTTTCCTTATTCTGCATTAAAATTATTTCTGCACGATAAAAATCGTTTTCAGGATTTTTCTTTGTTCTTATAATTTCCCAATTATTTGATTCAAGAAAAGGCTCAAATAAATCATATGCGGCTGTACTATTTGATTCATAAGCATAATATTCTAATGAAATATCTTGACTTTTGAAGTTTCCATGTTGGTCAAACTTTACATTTATTTTGGCGTTCTTGAAATTTTGAAATCCACTTTGATCTATAGCCATGTAGGGAATATCTCGGTAACCAATTCTCTTGTTGAAATCAATCATTGTATAGCCGTCAATCATTTTCAATGGCTTACCATCTGGAGCCTTAATTCCTGGATAGGCGTCTTGCTCTGGTACGTGTTTTTCAATGAATTTTATGTTTTCAAAATTTAACATTTCCTTGTATTCACCTAGTGAAATATGGGGGTTTAAATTACAAGCGATTAATGCTTCATTTAAAGCAGTTATAAATTTCATAAAATTAATTTAAGTTATTTTTTTTAATTATTTCCCTAAAAATCTTATAATCGTGCTTCCTCATTATAGTAGTTATATAATAAAGCGCATTGAAAAGCAATTATAGGTAGGATCAATCACCATTCTTTAATGCACTCTAGTTTTTTAGATGTTTGTTGTAAATAACAATCAATTAAATATGCAAATGAATCAACAGCAATAAAACCCTTGTCATCAATGTGTATATTTAAATCATAATTTAATAATGTTTTCATTTTAAGAAAAGACCCGTTACCATGAAGCCAATTTATAACATCAGGAAATGCCCAAATTAATATAGGTGGAACGGGAAACTTATTCAGATTTGAATTAATGGCCGTATATATACCCATATTCATCATGGTTAAAATATTTTTTTCTTCAATTAAAATTTTAAGTGAAGGAGCTGTTAAATAATTCATTAACTTTTCTTTCAATAATTCATCATCATTAGTGCCCAAGGAAGAAAGAAATTCTTGCATGGGATTCCTAAAAGGAGGGTGCCCATAATGTTCTGTAAATGTGTAATAAGATTTATTACCATTAATTTTTACCTGAGAAATTCCATAAGGTAAAAAAAGACTTTTATTTAATTTAATAAATTCTTGATTAATATAATTTTGGGCATCTACAGCCAATTCCCTTTCTTGATTTGCAACATCATCAAACAAATCTTTGAATTCATCCCCTTCTTCATTACAAAACATTACAAAACTTTTGAGAAAATAATTGTTCATCTTAGCAAGATTTTTAGTTTTATTGAATTCATTTAATGAATAAATCGTACAAAGCATCCATTTTGTCTAGGATAGACTTGTATTGTTCTGCATTTATTCCTATTTCCTCTGCAATTGAAAGGCAATAATGAATTTCTTTCTCAAGTATTTTTCCGTCAGCATGCATCATTGAATGCATTGCACAGATATACCATTCTTTTTGGCTCCTGTCTAATGTATTTAGGATGGGGAAATTATTTTGTTGAAACATTCTTTGCATTATTGGGGATAAATTTTGAGGATCAAAATGTATTCCAAGCGTTCTAGATGTTGATTTTAATAATTCGAGTTCTTTTAAATGCAATTCCTGATCACATTGTGCTACGATTAAAAGGCAATGCATAACTGCAACCTTTTGTTCTTCTGAAAAACTATTACGAAATTCCGATAATTCAATATCCATGGTATTTTTTATAATTACACCTACTCTTTAATGGATTTTCGGCATCCTCCATTTATTGTTGTTTAAACTTGCCCATAACGTTTTG
>VGMK01000052.1 GCA_016866375.1 Bacteroidota bacterium | reverse complement strand
AACTTTTATCATTGAATTGATTGCATCCAATGGAATATGCGAAGACTCTTGGTTTGATACAATTACGGCAGTACCTTTTTTACCCTTGGAATACTCTGTACCGAATGTTTTTACTCCGAATGGAGACGGTGATAATGATTTTTATGGAATAATTTCTCAAAATGCCATTTCTCAGGAAGCAGTTATAATCGATAGATGGGGCATTAAAATGACGGAACTTAATACTCCCAATGCTTTGTGGGACGGCACCTCAGGAGGAAAAGAAGCAACAGATGGTGTTTATTTCATAACGTACCGTATTGTGGGACCAAATAATATCGAGGAAAATGGTCACACCTTCTTTCATTTGATTCGTTAGAATTTTATTTTATTGAGTAATTTTGTTGCACAAAAATTCTGCGATGAGAATACTCTTTACCTATTTGCTTTTTTTCTTAATAATCTTCAATGCAACGTCACAGAAAAAAAGTGACAGAAAGGAAGGCACAAAACCGCTCTATGATGCCTCTACAGTAGCTTCCCTCTCATTTCGTATGGTAGGTCCGGCCCTGACCTCCGGGAGGGTAGCGGATATTGCTGTACATCCTAATAACAAGGATAAATGGTATGTGGCAGCCGCCTCCGGTGGTGTTTGGGTTACAGCAAATCACGGTATTACTTTTTCTCCAATTTTCGATAACTATGGGTCTTACTCAATTGCCTGTGTTGAATTGGCTCCTTCAAACCCAAATACGGTGTGGGTAGGGACAGGTGAGAACAATAATCAGCGATCTGTTGCATACGGAGACGGTGTTTACAAATCCTTGGATGGTGGAAAATCATTCGTGAATATGGGTTTAAAAACTTCTGAACACATTGGAAATATCATAATTCACCCGACAGATGAAAATACAGTTTGGGTGGCGGCTTATGGGCCGCTTTGGAGCAGCGGTGGCGAACGTGGAGTCTATAAAACTACCGACGGAGGAAAAACTTGGGAAAGAACTTTATTCGTTTCTGATGAAACAGGCATAGCAGAAATAGCAATTGACCCTGAAAACCCTACGATTTTATATGCTTCGGCTCATCAACGAAGAAGACATGAATGGACATATATCGGAGGTGGACCCGAATCAACTCTTTATAAGTCTACTGACGGAGGAAAAACATGGAGAGAAATTTCGGCTGGGCTACCCAAACAAGATATGGGTCGAATTGGAATAGCAGTTGCACCATCGGATCCAAATTACATCTATGCCATTGTTGAGGCACGTTACGGAAAAGCAGGGGTTTATTTATCCACAAATAAGGGAGAAAGTTGGTCCAAACAAGGTGATTTTAGTACAAGTGGAAATTACTACCAAGAACTTATGGTAGATCCGCTGAATAGAAACAAGGTTTTTGCCATGGATACGTACTTGCATCATAGTGAGGATGCAGGTAAAACATTTGTAAAAACTGGTGAGGCTTCAAAACACGTGGATAACCATGCTATTTGGATTGATCCTGATAATACTGACCATTGGATAGTTGGTTGTGACGGAGGAATATACGAAACATATACGCATGCCAAAGAATGGAGGTATTACAGCAATCTTCCGATTATCCAATTTTATAAGGTAGCTACTGATAACGCAACACCTTTTTACAATATTTACGGTGGAACGCAAGATAATAACTCAATGGGAGGACCTTCAGCAACAACTAATGTGGCAGGGGTATTAAATTCTGATTGGTTTATCACCAACGGGGGAGATGGATTTGAATCTGCGATTGATTGGTCGAATCCCGCAATCGTATATGCGCAAGCTCAGTATGGTTGGCTGGTTCGTTATGATAATGTTTCTGGTGAAAAAGTACCAATTCAGCCGATGCCGGGAAAAGGGGAGGAGGCATATCGCTGGAACTGGGACGCTCCGCTTCTGGTCTCCGCTCATGATCCATCTGTCATCTATTTTGCAGCAAATAAATTATTCAAATCAACCAACAAAGGAGACGATTGGTCAACAATTTCTCCAGATTTAACACGTCAACTTGACAGGAATAAATTGAAAGTAATGGGTCAAGTATGGACGATTGATGCCGTTATGAAAAATGCCTCTACAACGGTATATGGAAATGTGGTAGCACTGGATGAATCACCAAAGAAAAAAGGACTTTTATATGTAGGAACAGACGATGGTCTCATTCAAGTTTCTGAAAATGATGGAGCGACATGGACAAAAATCGAACAACTTCCTGGGGTTCCTGTTCAAACGCGCGTCAATATGTTGACCGCATCCTCTCACGACGATAATGTGGTATTTGCCGCATTTAACTCCCAACGAAACGGTGATTTCAAGCCATATTTATTGAAATCAACAGACAAAGGGAAATCATGGGTTTCTATTGCCTCAAATTTACCGGAAAGAGGAAACGTTTATTGTATCAAACAAGATCATATTGATCCAAATCTTTTGTTCGTTGGAACTGAATTTGGTGCTTTTTTCTCCACAGATGGAGGTCAAAACTGGACTAAATTGGCTGGACTTCCGACAATAGCAGTTTACGATTTAGACATTCAAAAACGTGAGAACGACTTGGTTGCAGCAACTTTTGGACGAGGATTTTATGTCTTAGATAATTATTCAATGTTACGAGAATTAAAGAAGGAAACGTTGGATAAACGAGCACATCTGTTCCCAATTAAAGAAGCCTTGTTGTATGTTCCAATGGATCCTCTTGGGTTGGAAGGTACTGGATTTCAAGGTCACAACATGTGGTCAGCCAAAAATCCTAATTACGGTGCAACATTTCATTTGCATTTTAACGAATCTTGGAAGTCTTTGAAAGAAAAACGTCAGGAGAGCGAAAAGGAATTAGAAAAAGCAAAGAAGGATGTATTTTATCCTTCGTTCAGCGATTTAGCGAAAGAAGAACTTGAAACCAATCCCTTCTTAATATGGTCCGTTTCGGATGCTTCCGGCAAAGAGATTCGTAGAGCAACAACGACGCCGTCCAAAGGAATCAATATGTGTAATTGGAATTTGAGAACGCAAACCACGAATCCCATTGGTAGTGGAGGCAACGGATTATTAGTGACGCCTGGAACCTATTTTTTAAGTGTCTACTATGTAAACCCAAACGAGCAAAAGTCGGAGCTTTTGGTAGAAAAAAGATCTTTTCAAGTAAAAGGATTAAATAATCAGACTTTAATTGCAAAGAATTCTGACGAGCTGTTTATTTTTCGAGAGGAGGTTCGAGAACTAAATAGAAAAATAGGTATTTTGACGAGTCAAATGGCCGAGGCCAAAGAACAAATAAGTCAAATAAGTAAGGCTCTAACAGAAGCTACGAATGTTCCCATTGAATTGTCAGGGTCAATACAAAAACTAAAAGAGGAATACCGCAAGTTGAATGTACTCGTTTATGGAGATAACATTAGATCTTCTCGTGAATTTGAAACGGCTCCATCGCTTTCTTCACGTTTTGGAATGTTAGAGTATCAACTTTTCGAAAATACGACAGGGGTAACAAAAACCCATCGAGCAAATAAATTACTTGTCGAATCGGAATTACAACAGGCTACTCAGGAGTATACTGGAATCAGAGATATTCTTAGTGACCTCATTACTAAATTAAGAAATGCAGGAGTACCTTATATTAGGAATTAAGAAAGAAAAATTTCGGGTAAATTAAATGAAAGAACTGTATTTTTAGAATACGAGGTGTTAATCAAAAATTGAAACAAAAATTCAATTGACACATTTAATACAATTCTTTAAGTCTTGTATTCTTTTTGATGTAATTATCTAGGTCTTTTCTGAGAAGCATCAACTTGGTTTGAACCATGCTTTGGAAACTGATTAGACATTGCAGGAAAATAGACATCCCCCATAATCAAAGGATTAAATACGTAATACTGGCATTTCACAATTTCTTTGGAAGGAAGTACACACCAAAATTTATTCATATCCATATTTACTAATTCACCGAATTCATTTTCTTGTGGCTCATTTACGCGAATACTATGCATTTTTAGTATCGTAGCTGATTGTTTCCCTTTTTCTGTTAAAGAAAGTGTGCAGAATGGAATCGCTCTTAACAAACTATCACATTGTAACTTATCTAATTCGTAATTGGCAGATTCAAAGTTCACTCTCTTATAATTCTGTAAATATCGAATCACGTTCGAAGTATCTATAGAGGTAAGCGCTATACCGTTGGATTTAACACTAAAACTAGAACCAAAATTTTCGATGGAAAAGTTTCGATATCCCTCTTGCGAAAATGAAATATCTACCTTCTTTATTTTTTCAGACTCCAAGTTGAAAATACCAGTGCAGAACCATTTTCTAGGATCGGCAAAAAACCTTGGTTCAATGATTCCATAAATTCCACGAATTGACATGATAAGAGGCTTATTACTTTTTTCTTTGTTTGGACCCTCCAAAATCATGATTTGGCCATTGTGATCTTGTGCATTTGGACCAATGTACCAGCGTTTTGAGAACTTGCCATTTTGATAAAAGTCTACTTTAATGTGGTTAGTCGTCATTCTATTGTAAAAGTTTTTCTCTGCTTTTTCATTTAAATAGGCTTTAAATTGAATTTTAGCAGCTGCTTCAAGTATGTTATGAACACCCTCCTTAAAAACGCACTGACCATTTTTATCTACCCAAGTGTCCCCAGAACGATTTAGTTCAAAAGTTTTTGAGAAGGCATCGGTTATAATGATTTTATTTATTGAGTTTGTATCTTCAATGGCAAAGGATAAGGAATCAAACGGTTTATCTTCTGTTGGATTGAGTTTACTCAATGTGAAATAACTCAGAACTGCCACGATGGCAAGGCCTAAAGAGAGGTAAATAGTTCGTTTTAGGCGTTTTGACATATTTAATTTTGCGTATATTTTTTTCTTCGGTACCAAGTCATGATTAATCCAATGAGGCATATGAGCAAAACGGGTATTCCAATATTTAATAAGGTGTAGTAATTCTTTGTTTCTGCAATCTTATCACGATCAAGTTCTTTAATATTTATCTTTCTACTTCTTAATTCAAATATGGCGTTGTCATCTAACATGTAGTCAACCAAGTTCTGAAGAAAAGCGGCATTGTCAATAGGAAAAACAATTTTAAAACTTGCCAAGTGCCGATCGATAATTAAATCATCTTTGCCGATTGGCAGATACCTTATAGTACCATCAGAATAACGAACTGAATCAATGGAATTTGCAAGAAAAGTCCCATTTCCTACAGCTATAATCTTACCTGGCTTAACACTATTACGAACAAACTTTGATTCTGGATTATTTGCGAATGTTGGATCCAATTTATCAATGAAATAACTGGTTAAAGTTCCCGATACTTCTGCTGCAAGTGTAAGCCGATTCGCTTCACTTTCAGGAGAATCATTTAATTTTAGAGGTTCTCCAAAATTTCTAAAGTCGATAAAGGTGACTAATGGTGCTTGTCGAGTGGCGAGTGAATTATTTGAGCTGGATAATATCGTCTTGAAATTAGGATTTGATTTTTTTGAAGAGGAAACTTCATTTACAAATTTAAGCGAAATTCTATTGAGATTTTTAACGGCCAAATGATCTGAAGGCGTCGCCAATACATGTTGCAAAAAAGGAGTTTTAGCTTCGTTTGATGCTATTCGCGCCTTAGCCCTTCTTTTATCAATAATATGCTCAAAACAATTGGCATCCATAACCAAATTCTCTTTAATATTGATTCCGTAGTCAAAAAGTAAATTTTTGAGAGATAAATTCGATAGGGTTGGCTTTACAAAGCTTCGTCTCAAGGAATTTGTTCCAAGGTTGGTTTCTAGCGAATCTTCATTGATATATAAGGTATTCATGAATACCATTAAATTACCTCCTCTCATTACAAATTGATCTATAACATATAAATCTTTTTCTGAAAAAGGATCTTTAGGATCTGCAATAATAATCGCATCGAATTCATCCAATTTATTTAAGGTGTCGTTTATGTTAACCTCAGTCATGTAATAGAAATTCTTGAGCAATAGTTTTGCCGCTTTCGTTTCTTCGGGTCTTAATTCACCGTGACCTTGTAAAAATCCAATTCGCTTTTTCTTCTCAAGAATGAGTTCACGTACACCCGAGGCAAGTAAATATTCGATATCGTTAGAGGAATTCTCGACTGCAGCTCTGATCATTTCCAAATTAGTTAATCCTCCTGGTCTTTCCTGAATGAACTGCACATAGGCCTCTTTTGTAACGCCGTTTTGGTTATACGACATTTTGGCGCCCGGCCAAATACGCATAACATTGATAATACCTTTATTGTCTTTGTAATTAATTTCGACAGGTCTAACTCCCTTTCCTTCATTGAAAATCTCTAATTCTAATTCATTAGGTTTTCCATTACCATCGCTTTTTGGATCTATGAATTTAAAATCTATTTTTCCCTTGGATAAATCCTTGAAGGCCTCCAATTTTTCTTGAATCAATTCTTTAAATGAGCGCAATTCTGCAGGTAATTCACCACCCAAATAGACTTCAACAAACACTTTTCCTTCGATATCCCTTACCTTGTTCAGAAAATTTTCCGCAGGTTCAGATAGTGAATAACGCTTGTCTTCTGTCATGTCGATCTTTGCGGAAGAAAAATTCGCCAAAATATTTATCAGTATAACACTTATAACGACTATAATCAAAATAGAACTGACATACAACCACTTCGTTGAAAGAGAAGGAAGCCTAAATTTCATGATTTAGCTAATTTCAAAACGTGTAAAGAAGAATATAAAAATAAAATAATTAATGAAATGAAATAAACTATATCCCGAAGGTAGATAACTCCTTTTCCAATTCTTTCGTAGTGATAAGTCATCCCAATATATTTAATAATGTAATCAAATGACTTGAACGTCCCCCAGGTTCCTAGCTGCTCAAATCCGTTATATAAAAACCAACAGAGAAACATGGCCAGAATAAAAGAGATGATTTGACTACTGGTAAGTGTACTCGCAAAAATACCAATGGCAACGAAAACAGATCCTATTAAAATTAGACCTAAATAGGAAGTAAAGGTGGCGCCTGAATCAATCGAACCTACCGGTTTTCCCAATTGATATATGGTGTAGTAATAAACCAAAGTAGGTAGAATTGCAATAATTAACAACGCTACACCTGCAAAATACTTGGAAAGTAATATTTTTAAATCCGAAACGGGCTTGGTGGCAAGAAGTTCGATTGTTCCGGTCCGCTTTTCTTCCGCAAAAGAGCGCATGGTAATGGCTGGGATCAATATGAGGAAAATCCATGGTGATAAACTAAAAAATGGAATAAGATTGGCTTCAAAATTGTAAAAAAGGTTGCTTTCATTGTCAATAACAAAATGAAAAAGACCACAACTCACCAAGTAGATTACAATAAACACGTATCCTATCAATGAATTGAGAAAACTGCTGATTTCTTTGTAAAATAATACCCTCATATTCTATCTAAAGGTTAAATGTAATTACTTTAAGCATTCATGAACAAAAAAAATTATGAGCGTAAACGTGTTGATTATTCAAAAAAAAAGAGCTTCGAATGTAAAAGCTCTTTCTTTAAAGATTTAAACTAAATAATTATGCTTTTTTTACATTAACCGCATTCAAACCTCGACGACCTTCTTGAAGATCAAACTCGACCTCGTCTTCTTGACGAATTTTGTCGATTAACCCGGTAACATGCACAAAGTATTCTTTGCCCGTTCCCTCTTCAACAACGAATCCAAAACCTTTTGCCTCATTGAAGAATTTTACTGTTCCTTTACTCATTTTTTATTAATTATAATTTATGTAAAGGTATGCTAATTTTTATGCTTATCAAGTTTTTTTATGATTATTTTGTAGAACAAAAATAGCTTGATAGGGTCCAAGCCTCAGCTTTTTCCTTAAAATAGATTTTTAAAGTGGGCCAAATAGTCCAAAAAAGTTCTGATCCCTTGTAATTATTTAGTGCCTCATCATTTTCCCAAACACTAACTGTAAAAAAAATATTCGAATGTTCGTTGTCTTTCAGTAAATTCATGCCTCGGCAACCAGGAAATTTTGCAACATTCCATTTTATCGTCTCAAAAAGGTTCAAAAAGTCGTTCACCTTGTCCTCTTCAAAAGTCAATTTTACAATGCGCGTGATCATCTAGAACAGTGAATGAATGTCTTTTGCAGATCCCGGAGGATGAAACTCAACGGTAATGACATCTCCAATTCTTCCACCAAATAATTTATTTGCTCCCCCAGTACTGCCATTTGCACCCTTGTTGATAGCTATTTCAAGAAGATCGCTGCTATTGAAAATAGCCACTTTCTCTCCGGTCGTAACATCATTATATGTCTTAGAAATGATGTCAATGAAAATGGTTTTATTCACGTAATAAATGATAAATGGTGTATTTGTCCCAAATCTGTAAAAATCGTTTTTTGTAATATTTGTGATGATGTTCCCATATCCATCAATATTTACTATGCTGCCGAGCATGCGATTATGTTCAATCGTAGGTTTTTGAATGAATGCCTTCTTAAAATTATTTGTCTCAACGCACAATTCCTTTAAATCTCCATTTTTACTAATTTGAGCGGCCAATGGAATAAATGTATTTTTCGTCGGAAATTTATAATATTCCTCTGCAAAAACGAACTTTTCCAGTTTATAAAGAGCCTGCGGAAGTTCATCTTCGAGGAAAGTCCCAAAAAATCCATTGTCATTTGAAATAAAATACTGATCCTTAAACAGCATGACCATTGGTAAACTTGGATTATTATCATCAAAAATAGGTTCAGAATCAACACCAATAATATGAATAGTTCCAGGGGGGAAATTGTAATAGCAACATTTTAATTGAAAAACAGCTTCCGCAACATTGAAAGGTCGAATGGAATGAGATATATCGATAATATTCGCATTAGGAATCTGATTCAAAATAGCACCTTTTGTTGCAGCAACATAATAGTCTTGTAAACCGAAGTCAGTTGTTAACGTGATGATTTGCATATCAAATCAAGGCTTTAATGGCAATAAATTTATAATTTTACCAAAAGTAATGTAATTCGTGCATCCTAAGTAATTCATTGCCTAATTTTTGCGTGTGACGGGAAAAAGAACTTTAGAAATCCAAGGAATTAATCCAGCCGAACTTTTCGGTGTGAATGATGTAAATTTTAGGCATTTAAAATCTTTTTATCCTAAACTAAAAGTGACGGCAAGAGGCCATCAGGTGAACATTAGCGGTGATGAGGAGGATATGGATGAATTTGAAAATAAATTCGACTTAGTAATAAAGCATTTCTTGAAATACAGTTCGTTGACGGAGAATAATATTGATAATTTAATGCTGAGTGATGGCATAACTATGTTGAGTAACGACAATGGTTCGGAGACCATTATCCATGGAAATAGGGGAACTAAAATTAAAGCACGTACCGTAAATCAAAGAAAACTTGTCCAATCTGTAAATACACATGACATGGTCTTTGCCGTTGGTCCAGCGGGAACTGGAAAAACATATACCGCGGTAGCCTTAGCCGTTCGCGCTTTAAAAGCCAAAGAAGTGAAGCGAATTGTATTGACGCGTCCCGCAGTTGAAGCTGGGGAAAATCTTGGTTTTTTACCCGGTGACCTTAAAGAAAAACTTGATCCCTATTTGATGCCGCTTTACGATGCCCTTCGCGACATGATACCTGCAGAGAAATTGAGCGATATGTTAGAATTCGGAATTATAGAAATTGCCCCACTTGCTTTCATGCGCGGAAGAACCTTAGATAACGCATTTGTAATTTTGGATGAAGCCCAAAATACTACCACAATGCAGATGAAAATGTTTCTTACCCGTATGGGAATGACCGCAAAATTTGTTATCACCGGTGATATGTCGCAGGTAGATTTGCCCCATCGCCAACGCTCAGGATTATCCTATGCGCTTGATATTTTAAAAGATGTTGATGAAATCGGCGTTATACGTCTTGGACAGAGTGATGTCATTCGTCACAGATTGGTGAAACGCATTGTGGCAGCATTCGACAGTGCAGAAGATGCCGAGAGAAAAAACCAATGAAAATAGATAATAAGTAGATGAGAGCGATTACAAAGGTAAGCTACAATTTTCCCGGGCAAACGAAGGTTTATCACGGAAAAGTAAGGGATGTATACACCCTTGATAATGGGTTACTCGTCATAGTCGCTTCAGACAGAATTTCTGCGTTTGATTATATTTTACCGAAAGGAATTCCATTCAAAGGGCAGGTATTGAATCAAGTGGCAACATATTTTTTGGAGGCAACTCGCGATATTTGTCCAAATTGGTTATTGGCAACTCCTGACCCATCCGTAGCGGTTGGGATTGCCTGCGAGCCCCTTCGAGTGGAAATGGTGATACGTGGTTACTTGGCTGGGCACGCAGCACGAGAATATAATGCGGGTAAGCGAACTCTTTGTGGGATTGCTATGCCCAATGGCATGAAAGAAAATGACAAATTTCCATCGCCAATTATTACCCCTGCGACAAAAGCTGATGAAGGTCACGACGAGGATATTTCTCGTGAGGATATTTTGGCCAAAGGCATTGTTCCTAATGATATCTATGAAACCATGGAGAACTATACACGCGCCCTTTTTCAGCGAGGGAGTGAAATGGCTGCAGCACGTGGTTTAATATTAGTTGATACTAAATATGAATTTGGATTAAGGAACGGAGAAGTTATCCTAATCGATGAAATTCATACGCCGGATTCTTCGCGTTATTTTTATGCAGATGGTTATGAGGAACGACAACAAAATGGGGAACCCCAGAAGCAATTATCCAAAGAGTTTGTTCGACAATGGTTGATAGAAAATGGTTTTCAAGGAAAAGAGGGACAACAAATGCCTTTTATGCCGGACGATTTTGTGCATACGATCACGGAGCGCTATATTGAACTTTATGAGAAAATTACCGGTAATGATTTTGTAAAAAGTGATGTTGAGAATATTGAGCAACGCATTGACCGCAATGTACGCGCTTACCTCGAAGCTTAACACATTAATAATTCTTTAAATTATGTCGATACACAAGCAAGTTAAAAAAGTCACCACGCACACATTACATGAAATGAAACAAGCTGGAGAGAAAATCTCTATGCTGACGGGCTATGATTTTTCAATGGCTAAAATAATTGATGCCGCGGGTGTCGACGTTATTTTGGTAGGCGATTCTGCATCCAATGTAATGGCAGGACACGAAACAACCTTACCCATAACACTCGATCAAATGATTTATCACGCTTCCTCAGTGGTGAGAGCGGTCGATCGCGCATTGGTAGTGGTCGATATGCCGTTCGGTTCTTACCAAGGAAATTCCAGAGAAGCTTTGTCAAGTGCCATTCGAATAATGAAAGAATCGGGAGGACATGCAGTGAAAATGGAGGGAGGACAAGAAATTTTAGAATCAATAAAGCGAATTCTTACAGCAGGCATTCCTGTCATGGGGCATTTGGGACTAACACCTCAATCTATTTATAAATTTGGAACCTATGTGGTACGTGCCAAAGAAGACGAGGAGGCTTCGAGGCTTCTTGAAGATGCTCGAGCTTTAGAAGAGGCCGGATGCTTTGCAATTGTTTTAGAGAAAATCCCTGCGAAATTAGCGGAAAGGGTGGCGAAAGAAGTAAAAATCCCAATAATCGGGATTGGAGCAGGAAATAGTGTGGACGGACAAGTACTTGTCATTCACGATATGTTGGGCATCAATAATGATTTCAGTCCGCGCTTTTTGAGAAAGTACAATAA
>VGMK01000051.1 GCA_016866375.1 Bacteroidota bacterium | reverse complement strand
ATCAGAATTATTTTACGCCATCGTCTTCCCAATGGAGAACTGATTCTATCGACTTGGCCAATTATTCAAACGAATCAAATCTGCAGATTGCATTTAGAAATATTGGTCGTTATGGGAATGTAGTTTACCTCGATAATGTGAATATCGATGGATTTAACACGCTTATTGAGTCATCAAAACATAATTTTTATTTGTATCCTAACCCTGTAAGGAAGGGGAAAGTTTTAGCATGGAACTCTACAATCGAAGAACCTGTTGTGTGTGTTTTATTGGACTCCAAAGGTAAAATAATCTTTAATAAGCAACTTAATGGAAATCAAATAATTATCCCTGAAAACCTAAAAGCAGGAAATTATTTCATTCAATTTCAATTCAAAGAAATCTTATTTAACAGGAGCTTAGTCATAATAGAATAATTTTTTTAGATATTTTTGTTAATTATTTGGCATAATTTGTGATATTTGAGGTGAACATATGGAATTAAAGAGTCTTTTTTTTCTTCTATTTTGGTTTACGGCGTATTACAGCCATAGTCAAGATTCTAAATCTCAGGGGATTTTAGATAAACTTTCTACAAAAATGAAGGGCATGAGCTCCTTCTATATTGAATTTAGTGCAAACATTAAAAATACAAAAAGCGGCCTCAATGATACCGAAATTGGCAAAGGTTGGGTGAAAGGAAATAAGTATTTTGCTTCTTATGGTGAAAATACCATCATGTCAAATGGGATCAAAACATGGACAGTTGTTAAAGAGGAAGGTTCTGTTTATGAATCAGATGCGAATATTGGAGATGAAGGTATAAACCCAAAAAAATTAATGACCATTTGGGAAACAGGTTTTAAAAATACGTATGATAAAGAATCCTCACTGAACGGAGAAACCGTCCATATCATCAATTTAATACCAAAGGTTCCTGCAAAAGCAGATTATCATACCATCGTATTGTATGTCTCTAAAAGCAATGATTTGAAAAAAGCCGTTTTGAAGACAAAAGATGGTTCTATCATGACTTACTCGCTAACAAAGTTTTCTTCAAATCCCGCAATTGACGATAGCAAATTCACTTATGACAAGAAACAGTGTCAAGGATGTCCTATTATTAGAGACTAGCACTTATCTTTTCATTGCCCTTGCCATCTCAAGCTTATCGTCCTTTTCTTTCAAATCTTGACGTTTGTCGTGCATTTTTTTACCAAAAGCACAGGCAATCTCGACTTTTATCCAACCTTTTTCCGATAAAAATAGCTTTAAGGGAATCACAGTGTTACCCTTGATTTTTAAATACTTTTCGAGTTGACTAATTTCTTTCTTGTTTAACAATAATTTTCTATCTGAGCGTGGTTTATGATTATAAAACGATCCATTTTCATATTCTGTAATATGCATATTTCTGATCCAAATTTCGCCACCATAAAAAATACAATAAGCCTCCAATATACTGGCCTTTTTATTTCGGATGGATTTTATTTCTGTTCCACTCAACTGAATACCCGCAGTAAAAATATCCTGTAAATGATACTCAAACCGCGCTTTTTTGTTCTGGATGTTAAGATCCTTCATAGTACAAAGTTAGGAATTTCAAAATTTAGAGTAGATTCGATTAGTGCACTTTTGTTAAAAGAGGGTATATTGTTTATTACATCTGTTTGTTAAACTTAGCCGCTTTTCGAATATTTTAACCTTTTTATGCATTTAAAAAAAATAAAAGAGTTATTCATTATTTTTGCAGGTGCAAATTCCTTCAAAGCAATTAGAGAATGCTGTTAACCAATTGAGTTCATTACCTGGAATTGGAAGAAGAAGTGCATTGCGTTTAGCGCTCTTTTTATTAAAAAAGTCCGAAACAGAAGTTATGGATTTTACAGAGGCAATTAGAGATATGCGAACACAAATTCACTTTTGCCAACATTGTCACAATATTTCGGATCACATTGTTTGTGAAATTTGCTCAAATACCAATCGCGATTCATTGGTAATTTGTGTGGTTGAAGATATTCGTGATGTAATGGCAATTGAATCAACGGGCACTTATAAAGGAGTGTATCATGTATTAGGAGGCTTAATTTCACCAATGGATGGCATAGGCCCAGGTCAACTAAATATTCAAACACTGGTAGAAAAGGCAGAAAGAATTGAACCAAAAGAAATAATTTTTGCATTAAGCCCAACAATGGAAGGAGATACTACAAATTTCTATTTATATAAAAAGCTACGCCATCTTACTGTTTTTATTACGGCCTTGTCGAGAGGGGTTTCGGTGGGTACAGAGCTTCAATATGCCGATGAACTGACTATTTCAAGGTCACTTGAACAGCGGAGTGAGTTTAAACCGGTTTAATCCTCTGATTTAAAATAATGAGTTTTATGCTTTAAAAACTTCATTGTTCCAGCAAAAAAAAAGATAAAAATTAAGAACACTAGGTGCCAAGTGCAATAGAAATATCCATTGCTGCCTCGAATTTCTTTGGTCAAAATTAAAATAAATAAACAGCTCAAGGTTGCACATATTCCGGGATATTCATTTTTTAAGATTGTCTTAAAAGATAAGGGCATTGGATTTTTTTGAAAATTTTTCCAACTCGGAAAAAAAACAGGCGTTGACTTGGCCCACTCCGAGTATTTCGATTTAAATTTCTCTGTGAGGTAACTTTCCTCTGATAGTATTATTGGTCGATAAATCAACCAAAAAAAAATACAGGTTAAAACTAGTACTCCTGAGTGAAGTGTGACAAGTGATAAACCGATCCAGATTAAGAAATTTGCGAAATACAGGGGGTTTCGTGTCACCGAATACCAACCTAAAACATTCAAATTCTCTGCGTAATGGTGTGAACGATTCTTTCCAGAGGAATGCTTAAATCTGTTTCCGACGGTTGTTGCTCGAATAATGTGCCCATTGCTAATGAATATCGCAGCAAGAATATAAATAATAAGTTGAAGCTCATCCGCCCATTTTACTGCTGTTGGGTAATACAACATCAAAATTACAGCTAGCAAAATCAATAAAACTGGCAATTGACCTCGGTATCTAAAAAAAAAAGCGCCTTGCTCAATTAATCGTTTTTCCGATAACATTGTAATTAAAAATCACTATATTTAAGAGTTACAAATGTAAAATTAAATTTGTCAGCTATGAAAGAGAAATTTGAATTGGAATATTTGTTCAAGACAACTCCCGGGGTGCTTGAAAATTTAATTGGAACACCAAGTGGTTTAAGCGAATGGTTTGCTGACAACGTAAATGTAAAAAATAATATATATTGCTTTGAGTGGAATGGCGCGGTCGAAGAGGCGTCTTTACAATTTCATAAAGCACATCAGCGTATCCGTTTTAAATGGCTTGCTGATATTGACAATGAGTGTTACTTTGAAATCGCTACAAAACCGGATCCAATGACGGGCTCTATGATAATTAATATAACAGATTTTGCGGACCCTCAAGACGTTTACGGTGCGGAATTGTTATGGAATAAGCAAATAGAAAAGTTACGCCGAATTTTGGGTGCGTAAATATTAAATAGGTTATCTATACTATTTTTGCAGTAATATATATTTTTGAAACGTCTCTATTTTTTTAGTATTCGCTCTTTTGCAGGTCCTTTCGTGATTACCCTGCTCATTTCCATGTTTATCCTGGTCTTACAGTTTTTCTGGTTGTATATCGATGACATGATGGGGAAAGGAATAAGCATTATGGTTATATTAGAATTATTACTTTATGTTTCTGCGAGTTTAGTTCCATTAGCCCTCCCTCTTGCCATTTTACTTTCCTCGTTAATGACATTCGGAAATTTCTCAGAAAATAACGAACTTACAGCATTTAAAGCAAGCGGAATGTCATTGTATAGAGTAATGCGTCCTCTTACCTTGGTCGTTTTAGGGATTTCGATTTTTACGTTTTACTTTGCAAACAACGTAATCCCCGTGGCTAACTTGAAATGGCATGCTATTATATTTGACATTCAAAACACAAAAATCAGCGCACTACTAACACCTGGTGTTTATTCGAAAGATATTGATAATTACGCCATTAAAGTCGACGAAATACGCGACAAAGTAAATTATGGGATCACCATTCACGACCATAGTAATAAGGAGCAAATGAGAACTATTAAAGCAAAAGAGGCTCGTATTTACAAGTCTGAAAATAACCACTTTCTCTTTTTTCAATTGAAAAACGGAGAAGTATTTGAGGAATTAGAAATACAAAATCCTATTTTTTTCCCAAACGGAAAATTAAAGGACTATAATAGAAAAAATAAACCTTCTCGCGTTTCTTCTTTTTCAACAGGAACATTTAAACTAAAAATTGATGCGCTAAATTACTCGCATTCTGACGAAAAAGTATTTTCAGATAAGCATGAGATGATGAACGTTTTTCAAATAAGCGATGTAACGGACTCGCTTCAAAACATGAAGGATAAGTTTTCAGAAAACATCTCCAAATCTATTATTGGTACTCACTTGTCCTTAAGAGATAATACTGCCAATTTGAAAAATATTCAAAACGAGAAAGTATTAGATATTCCGATAAAAAGGTACAGCGACTTATCGGAGTTAGAAAAAACTAATACTATAAATCACACGCTCAATTTCTTAAGAGGAAATAATCAAATGATTCAAAATCAATTAGAATTTAGAAAAACATTTGATGTTGAACAAAATAGATACTGGATGGAGTTTCACAGGAAATTTTCTCTGACATACACCATTCTCGTTCTATTTTTTGTTGGGGCGCCTCTTGGTGCCATTGTGAAAAAAGGGGGATTTGGTGCACCTGTAGTAATTGCAGCAATTATTTTTATTATATACTTTGTTTTAATTAGTATTGGAGAAAGCCTTGTAAAATCGCAGACGGTGAGTCCATTTATTGGTATGTGGATGGCAAGCATATTTTTTACTCCAGTGGCTATTTACATAACATGGGTAGCTGCGAACGATCGGAAAGTATTCCCTTCCATTTCCTCGCCTCTCAAGTTTTTAAATTTTAAGTTAAAAAAGAAATTGTGAAAGGGCTGAGCACATTTATTTTGATTCTTTTATTTGTAGCATTTGTTTCTAACTCTTGCAAACGGGGAATTGCCGTATTTACATTGTCCGGAACAATTACAGACGAAACTTTTTCAGGGGGTTTGAACGGTGCAAAAGTTAAACTTTATAAGGTCCCAATTGGAACAAGTACCTTGGTTCCTTTGGATTCGCTTATTCTTCCACCTGATGGTAAGTATCAGTTTACATTCCCACGTGATAAAATAGAGAAATATGTTTTAATCGCAACAAAAGAAAACTATTTTGAAATTATTGAAGAAATACCCTTTTCAGTTCTCAACCCCTCAGAAACAAACACGCGGAACTTCGGAACCAAAGCAAAATCATGGGTGGAGATGCGGTTTATAAATACAACCGTTTTGCCGGGCGAAATTTTTCGATTCATGAAAATAAATGAGAATAATAATTGTCTGGAGTGTTGTCCTGGGGGATTAATTGATTTAGTGGAGCAATCTTATTATTCTAAAATATGTATCAACAACGCAAACAGTTTATTTTCAGTCGATTATTGGATAATTAATGGGAACTCGAGTCAATATGGGCATAAAGAAGCGACACCCTCGCCATTCGATACTTCGTTAATTCTTGTCACCTATTAAAATTCATCATAAAGCACCTCATATCGTTTCAATGCCTCGGGTCTGGAGCAAGCATTATAATGCCACCATTCCGTTTGTAATTGTCTGAACCCCTGCGCCTGCATCAAACTTCTTAACAAAAGTCTGTTTTCAACTTGTTTCTTGCTGAGCTCTCCCGTTTGAAGGAAGCGATGCTCATGGGCTGGATATGCAATTTCACGAATATCATCGAATCCGGCCCCCATATCTAGGGGGACTCCCTTGTCGTCCACAATGGTGAGGTCAACAGCAGCTCCCATGTTATGCAAACTTTTATTAGCGGGGTTTGAAACGAATTTACCTCTCCTGAGCGGTGGTATACTGTCTAAAGCATTCCACATTTTTCTCTGAACACTTACAGGTCTCAGGGCATCGTAGACAAGTAAGCAAAAACCAGGTTTCTTTTTAGTCAAAGCATCCTGAACTTTTGCTAAGCGCTTTGCAACGTCCTTTTGAAGGTATGCTCGATCTATTTTTTCATACAAGCGCATGTGCATGAAGTTATCTTCAGTGGTATACTTGAGCTCAACTTTGATAGCTTGGTTTAATTCTCTTATGTCAATAAAAGAGTCAAAAGATTTTTGTGTTTGAACTTTCCTGTTTAGAGAAGTTACTTTCTTTAAATTCACCTTTACTAAGGGTGGTTTGATACTATTATTTTTCGGGAACGAATTTTTATTGTTTTCACCGGAACACGAAAGTAAATATAGCGTGCTGTAAATAAAAATAAAACGCGGGAACATTTAGTAACCTATCAATCGTTTTGTTTCTCTGACAATTCGTTCTTTTAAACCATCCGAAACGGGGACCAATGGCAATCTCAAAACATCAGAGCTAATCCCGCGCTCCTTCAACGCTATTTTTACACCTCCAGGATTTCCCTCTTCAAAAAACATTTTTGTTATAGGAAATAAATCGTAATGCTCTTTTCTCGAACGGTCATAATCTCCCTCCAAAGCAGTGTGAACTAATCTGGAGAATTTCTCGGGAAAGGCGTTCGCTACCACGGAAATAACACCATCTGCTCCTGCTGCTATTAACGGCATTGTGATGGCATCGTCACCTGATAAAACTCCAAAATCCGCCTTTCGCAAACGAATAATCTCCATGATTTGTTCCATGTTTCCAGATGCTTCTTTCATGGCAACAATGTTTGGGACTTCGGCAAGGGCCAAAGTTGTTTCAGGCAGCACATTAGATCCAGTTCTTCCAGGAACATTGTATAAAATGATTGGTATCTCTGTACACGATGAAAGGTGCCGGTAATGTTCAATTATTCCCCGTTGAATGGGTTTATTGTAATAGGGAGAAACAGAAAGTATTCCATCCACTCCCTTTGGAATTTGCTTGATGGCATTCGCAACGGCCATGGTATTATTTCCACCAACGCCATATACTACTTTGAGTTTTCCGTTATTTTCTTCCAACACGCAATCAAGCACGGACAATTTTTCCTCGGCCGTTAGCACAGGAGATTCTCCTGTAGTACCTTGAACCACTAAAAAATCAGTTCCACCCGCTATTTGTAAACGAACGAGCGATTTTAAAGCTTTATAATCAATGGAATAATCAGCATTAAATGGTGTTACGAGTGCAACACCTGAGCCGACAAAGGGATTATTCATCTGTAGTTATTTTTTTTAACGTTTCAATTACAAAATTTAGCATCATATCCGGAGCATCTGACCCTGCATTCAAACTTAAATCGAATGAAGGGTTATCTTGGTTAATAATTATTTTTCTTTGAAAAGAGGTTTCTTGAATCTGTGAATATATTTTTTTGTCTGTATCGCCAAACCATAATAAAACATCATATGCTCTTGTTAATTCTGCTTCAAGTTGGACATCCTTTAACTTTCCCCAAAAATTAAAATCATTGGGTGAATTGTAGTATATAAGGAAATGTGGAGGTAAACTATTTTTATCCACATCCTTTGGAATATTTACCACAACAATCAATCTATCCACGTTGCTCGAATTGAGCATCTTATCAAGCGATTTTCTAAACAGCTTTAGTTGTTCATCGTCTTCGTATGGAAAAACGACCAGTAATGATTTTATTGAAGACCAAATATTTTTCATGTTTGACTTATAAATTTAATAAAATCATTTTCGCTCAAGAGTTGAATATTTAATTCCTTGGCTTGTTTTAATTTTGAAGGCCCCATATTTTCACCTGCAATTATAAAATCAGTCTTTTTCGTTACCGTGCTCCCATTTTTTCCACCATTTATTTCAATCAATTCTTTTAATTCGTCACGGGAGAAAGATTGAAATGTTCCTGAAATTACAATAATTTTTCCTGCTAAGATATTCGAAATATTCTGTTTATGAGTCGAAAAAAAATGAAGATTTGCGCTTTTCAATGAAGCTATGAGCTTTATGTGCTCCTCTGTTTCAAAAAACTGCAAAATTGAATAGGCTATCTTCTCTCCTACCTCGTCAACCGCTATAAGTTCGTCAAAGGTAGCTACCGCAAGTTCATCTATTGAAGAAAAATATTTGACCAATTTTTTTGCTACCGTTTCCCCCACATGTCGAATTCCCAATGCAAACAAAACTCTTTCAAATGGAACTGCTTTTGAATCCTCAATTGCTTGTAATATATTTTCTACTGATTTTTCAGCCATTCTATCAAGTGCCATTAAATCTGCTCTTTGTAACGAGTACAAATCAGCTACTGATGCAATGAGACCATTTTTCAATAAGGCATCAATTGTTTCAACACCAACACCGTCAATATTCATTGCTCGTCTTGAAATAAAGTGCTCTATCTTTCCTTTTACTTGTGGTGGGCAAGTTTTTTCGTTTGGGCAATAGTGCTGGGCCTCGCCCTCATTTCGAACAAGTACGGTTTGACACTGTGGACATTTTTTGATGAACGAAAATAATGGTGCAGAGGCGTTTCGTTTCTCCGTAACGACTCCAATTATTTTTGGTATAATTTCCCCACCTTTCTCAACACGCACCGTGTCCCCAATTCGAAGGCCTAATTTTTTAATTTGATCCGCGTTGTGTAAGGATGCTCTTTTTATGGTGGTTCCTCCGAGGAAAACAGGAATTAAATTGGCTACTGGGGTAATTGCGCCAGTCCTACCAACTTGGAAATCTATACTTTCTACAATTGTTTCAACCTGTTGCGCTTTAAATTTATAGGCAATTGCCCATCGCGGAAATTTTGCTGTAAATCCTAATTCTTCTTGAATGGCAAATTCATTGACTTTAATAACAACACCATCAATGTCGAAAGGCAATGAATACCTGTGTTGATCCCAATAAGAAATAAACTTCAATACATCTTCGATATTATCAACAAGTGCAATGTAATTATTCATGGTTTTAGGAACCTGAAATCCCCATTGTCCGGCATGTTGAACGCTTTCAAAGTGCCCATCAAAAAGACCTGAAACACCATAAACACCATATAAAAAAGACGATAAGTTGCGTTCTGCCACAATTCGTGAGTCTTGAAGTTTTAATGTGCCTGCTGCAGTATTTCTCGGATTAGCAAATAAGATTTCACCTTGTAATTCTCTCTCCTTATTTAATTCCTCAAACTTTGATTTTGGAAGGAATATTTCACCTCGAATTTCAAAATCCAGTGGATAATTTCCATTCAGTGCTAGGGGAACAGACTTTATAGTTCTCACATTCGCGGTGACATCCTCACCTTTTTCTCCATCTCCGCGAGTTACAGCTCTTATTAAATTCCCATTTTCGTATCGTAATCCGATGGCAACTCCGTCATATTTTAGCTCACATACATAATTAATTTGACGACCAATGCTCTTTTGTATTCGTTCCTCCCACTCGCAAATTTCTTCTGCGGAATAAGTGTTTGACAGGGACAGCATCGGATACTTGTGTTTGAAAACTTCAAATTTCTTTGTTATATCGCCGCCAACTCTTTTGGTTGGAGAATTCTCGAGTGCTAATTCAGGAAATTTCTGCTCAAGCTCTTGTAATTCTTTGAGCAACATGTCAAATTCAAAATCAGAAACTTGCGGATTATTTTCGACGTAATAACGATAATTGTGCGCATGTAAGTCGCTAGTGAGTTGAATTATTCTTAGCTGAATTGACTTGTCAACCATAATATAAAATTAGGGAATTTGCGCTTTCAAAAATCTATCTTGGCCTTGTAAATCTTTCCTTAACTCAATATTTATATATCCTCTTTCAATCATTTCATTTTGAAGTTCGATGTGAAATTTATGATGTGTTTCAAAAAACAATAGGCCATCAGGGTTCAAACTTTTTAGCGCGTAATCTGCTATTTTTTTATAAAAAATTAGAGGGTCGTCATCCTCTACGAAAAGAGCGAGGTGGGGTTCAAAATCTTTCACATTTGGGGCTATTTCCTTAACTTCCGATCTCATGACGTACGGAGGATTAGAGACAATGAGGTCATATTTTTTTTTATCAAAATTACGGGTCAAAACGTTCACCTTTTTAAATTCAACAGGCAACTTAAGGTTTTCTGCATTTTTTTTTGCCAAGCTAAGAGCTTTTTCTGATAAATCGCAAGCATTAACTGACGCGCATGGAAAAATTGATTTAAGAGCAAGTGCTATGCAGCCGGTACCTGTTCCAATGTCTAAAATAGAGAGTGGTTTTAAATTACACTTTCGAATCCACCCGATAAGTTCTTCAGTTTCCGGACGCGGAATTAAGGCATCTGAATTACAAAAAATGGAAAGGCCATAAAAATTCGTCTTACCTAAAATATATTGGAAAGGTTCATGAGCTTGAAGCCGTTTGACAAAGTCTCGGACGTAGAGCAAATCAGACTCTGACAATGAGACTTGTTGATTTAAAAGAAATTGAGCATTGTCCCAGTTGTAGCGATTACAAATTAAAGTCTTCCACATTTGTTGAAGGGCAAGGCTTGAAAATTGACCTTTAAGTCGGTCGTAAAAATAATGTTTGCAGGTATCGATTTTGTTATCCTTCACAAACATTTATTGCTTTCTTAGTTCGATAAATGACTGAATTTTTTCATTCTCAATAAGCACAGTTAAATTGTAATAGGCTATTTTGACATTTCCCTTTTCAAATAGACAGATACCACTTCCCCTACAACCCTGCATCCAGGTGGATAAATCTTCATCGAACCATGCGATTTTTCTTTTATAGTCAATATGCCACTTACGAGAGGAAGGCTTAAAGTCCCATGCTTTTCCTTTATCAAAGTATGGTTTGCAAAAGCTGTAGAATTGAGATTTCGACCAACGTTCTCCCGGAGCAGTGCCGAGAAACACAAATTCCTCTGACATTACCGAGAAATAATTGTCCAATTGGGCGTTTGCTGCGTCGAGATGCCATTGGTTTATGACCGTGTTTAAATAAAGCGTGTCAGTAACTCTCGACTGGCAACTATATTTTTGAAAACCAATTAGGAAAATAAAACCTAGTAAAAACTTATTTCTTAGATTTTTCAAGTTTAGTGCAATATTTAACAGCTTTTAGGATATTCACAATACCTCCTGTATTACAAAGATCAGCCAAAGGTTTTTTGAGCACTGCTGTCCTAAGGATTGCCTCTCGAATCTCTGCCATCGTTAAGGAAGGGTAATATGAGGCTAACATGGCTGCCATACCAGCAACCATCGGAGCAGCCATTGAAGTTCCTTGTAAATTCATATACTCAGACTGCGGGACTGTATTGTATATCTCAAAACCAGGGGCAAAAACATCTACTTGGGAAATGCCAAAGTTTGAAAATCCAGCAACAAGATCTTCACCGTCATTTCTCGTTGAAGCGCCCACGGTTAAAATGTGTACTAATTCTGTTGTTTGAAAATCGTAATTTTCCGTTGGAAAATTAGGTTCTACATCTATATCCTTGGAATCATTTCCAGCTGCATGGACTAACAGAACCCCTCTTGAGTCAGCATATGCCATTGCCTCATAAACCCATTGTGCTTTAGGTGAATACGCTTTTCCAAAGGACATATTGATGACCTTAGCACCGTTATCCACAGCATAACGAATAGCCAGCGCAACATCTTTGTCGTGTTCGTCTCCATTTGGAACCGTTCTTATGGACATAATTTTTACATTTTCTGCAACACCTTCTACACCTATATTATTAGTTCTGTTCGCTGCAATAATTCCGGCTACGTGGGTTCCATGCAAGGCATCTGGACCTTCGACATCTGGATTACCATAATTTCTATCGTTAAAATCCTCAGGATTATCGCCCAACAGTGAACGATCGTCATAATTTGGAT
>VGMK01000050.1 GCA_016866375.1 Bacteroidota bacterium | reverse complement strand
GCTGATTTTAAATAATTCTAAAATCTTTTCAAAATTGAAAATCTTCCATGAATTTGGTGGTGAAGTTTCCCTTGTTGAAATCTTCGTTTGCCATCAATTTTTGATGAAAAGGTATTGTGGTTTTAACTCCTTCAATGATGTACTCGTCCAATGCTCTTTTCATTTTCAATATTGCTTCCTCTCGTGTTTGAGCAACTACAATTAATTTCGAAATCATGGAGTCGTAATTTGGAGGAATGGTGTATCCAGAGTACACGTGCGAGTCAATACGCACACCGTGACCACCGGGGCAATGATAATCCGTAATCTTTCCTGGAGACGGTCTAAAATCTGCATATGGATCTTCGGCATTAATTCGGCATTGGATGGCATGCATGTGCGGGTAATAATTTTTTCCGGAAATTGGCTTCCCTGCAGCAATGAGAATTTGCTCTTTAATTAGGTCGTAATCAATCACCTCCTCAGTTATTGTATGCTCTACTTGAATGCGTGTATTCATTTCCATGAAGTAAAAATCTCGGTTTTTATCCACCAAAAATTCAACAGTTCCCACTCCTTCGTATTTTACAGCTTTTGCTGCTTTAATGGCTGCCTGACCCATTTTCTCGCGTAATTCGTCCGTCATAAAAGGTGAGGGTGTCTCCTCTACTAATTTCTGATGGCGACGCTGTATGGAACAATCTCTTTCTGAAAGGTGACAAGCATTTTCGTATTGATCTCCTGCAATCTGAATTTCAATATGTCTTGGCTCCTCAATAAACTTTTCCATATACACTCCATCATTTCCGAATGCAGCACCTGCTTCTTGTCGTGCGGAATCCCATGCTGCCTCCATGTCTTCATCTTTCCAAACAATTCGCATTCCCTTTCCTCCTCCACCTGCTGTTGCTTTCAAAATCACAGGAAACTTAATTTCTTTAGCGATTTTCTTCGCATCATTGACGTCTTTGAGCAGTCCCTTAGAACCTGGTATACAAGGTACACCGGCAGCTATCATTGTTGCTTTTGCTGTTGCTTTATCACCCATACCAGCAATTTGTTCCGGTAAGGCACCAATAAACTTGATGCCATGTATTTGGCACATACGAGAAAACTCCTCATTTTCTGACAAGAACCCGTATCCGGGATGAATGGCATCAGCATTTGTTATTTCGGCTGCTGCCATGATGTTGGGTATGGATAAATAAGACTGTTTACTTACCGGTGGGCCTATACAGACTGCTTCATCTGCAAATCTTACGGGCAAACTGTCCTTGTCTGCTGTTGAATAAACAGCGACTGTTTTAATTCCCATCTCTTTACAAGTGCGTATAACCCTCATGGCAATTTCCCCACGATTGGCTACTAAAATTTTCTTAAACATAATTGAATAAATTAGAACTTAGGAAGGGTCAACTAAAAACAATGGTTGGTCATAATCAACTGGGGAAGCGCTGTCAACCAGAACTTTTATAATTTTCCCTGATACTTCAGATTCAATCTCGTTGAAAGTTTTCATTGCTTCAATAATACATAACTTATCCCCAACTGAAACCGATGAGCCCACATTCACAAACGCATCCTTGTCGGGTCCGGGTGTTCTATAAAAAGTACCAATCATCGGGGATTTAATAGTAATATATTTTGACTCATCATTTCCTGATTTCGTTTCGAGGTTACCTAGTGATGCAGGTGTTATTACCGGATTCGAGGGAGTGGTAATTGGGGTATTGTGTACAATTGGCTGAGCTGCCTGAACATATATGGGTTGTTCCGATGATTGAGCAAGCCCACCACTGATAGTCAGTTTGAATCCCTCTCGCTCGATATCTACCTTTCTTATCCCAGTTTTCGACACTAGTCTGATTAAGTCTTTTATTTCCTCTAGGTTCATACTATTTTTTTTATAAAAGTAATTGTTTTTATGAATTATAGGCCCATTTCAAATAAACGGCACCCCAAGTAAATCCTCCACCAAAAGCGGACAAAACGAGATTATCTCCTTTTTTCAATTGTTTTTCGTAATCCCACAAGCATAATGGCAATGTTCCAGCTGTGGTATTTCCATATTTCTCGATATTTATCATTACTTTCTCCCTCGGCAGTCCCATACGATCGGCAGTTGCATCTATTATTCTAAGATTTGCTTGATGTGGCACCAACCAATCAACATCCTCGCTGCTCAAGTTATTTTTCTCCATTATTTCAGCTGAAACTTCAGCCATATTGGTAACGGCAAATTTAAACACTTGCTTCCCTTCTTGTTTCACGTAGTGCAGCCGCTGTTCAACAGTTTGGATACTGGGCGGGTTTGCTGATCCACCCGCTAGTTGCACTAAAAATTCGCGGCCTGAACCATCGCTGCGTAAAATAAAGTCTTGTACTCCCAGTCCCTCAGTATTTGGTTCTAGCAAGACTGCTCCTGCACCGTCCCCAAAAATTACACAAGTCGTTCGGTCCTGATAATCTACGATTGAGGTCATTTTATCAACTCCCACAACTATCACTTTCTTATATCTTCCTGTTTCAATAAATTGGGCTCCTGTGGACAAAGCATAAATAAATCCAGAACAAGCAGCATTTAGATCAAAGCCCCAAGCGTTGCGCAGACCCGCCTTGTCGCACATGACATTTGCAGTACTCGGAAAGGGATAATCAGGGGTCACCGTGGCTAAAACTACTAAATCAATATCTAGAGGGTCCGTATTCGTTTTCTTCAGTAATCCTTCAACTGCCTTGTAGGCCATATCGGAGGAGGCCCCATTTTTCAAAATTCTTCGCTCCTTTATACCCGTTCTTGTGGTTATCCATTCGTCGGAGGTATCAACAATTTTGGCTAAATCTGCATTTGATAAAATATCTTCAGGGAGATATCCTTGAACACCTGTGATAGCGGCTGTTACTTTATTCATAGGTTAGTTAAATGCTTCATTAACTTTCATTGCCAAACCTGAATTCGCGACCTCAAAAGAGTGCAAAATCATATTTTTTACCGCAACGTTATTGGAAATTCCGTGACCAATAATTACGTTTCCTTTCACCCCTAAAATAGGGGTCCCTCCATAGTTTTCGTAATTAAATCGATCAAAATAATCATCTCTTATTCCTCTCTTTCGAATTAAGGTATAAATCCCCTCTGCTTCTTTCAATGCAACATTTCCTGTAAATCCGTCACATACGATAACATCCGCCTTCCCGGTAAATAAATCTCTACCCTCAATGTTTCCTGTAAAATTAATTTCATCGGAATCCGCCATTAGCTTGTATGTGGCAATCGTTAACAAATTCCCTTTGGATTCTTCCTCTCCTATATTCAAAAGGGCTACTCGTGGCGTTTCTATTCCATGAACATGCTTGGCGTATAGACTACCTAAAACCGCGAATTGATAGAGCACATCAGCTTTACAGTCTGCATTGGACCCAACATCGAGCAATATCGTTTTCGATCCATCGATAGCAGGCAAAGTGCTAGTAATACATGGCCTTATGACACCCGGTATTGTATTCAGTTTATACATTGAACCCACCAACATGGCTCCTGTGTTACCAGTGCTCGCAAATGCTTGAATCTGCCCGTTTGAAAGAAGACTGAATCCAACAGCTATTGAGCTTTTGGGTTTCTGAGGTATGGCTCGGGTTGGATGATCGTGGAAAGTAATTACATCAGGGGCATGCACAATTTCAAGCTTTTTATTTGCTTGTTCGCCGCGCATTGAAAGTTCTTGTGTTATTGTGTCTTGGTCACCAATTAAAACAATAACACCATTCTCGGCTATTTCTTTGGATGCCATTATTGCCCCTTCAATATTGACTAAAGGTGCGAAATCACCTCCAGAAACGTCAATTCCTACTTTCATAAAATAGGTTAATTTGATTATTCTGTTGTTTCTTTTTGAAGTTTTTCTGCCACTACTTTTCCTTTGTAGTACAACTTTCCTTCATGCCAATGTGCTTGGTGAAATAAATGAGGTTGACCAGTTGTTGGACATGTCGCCACGTTATCTGCCACAGCATTTTTATGTGTTCTTCTTTTGTCCCTTCTTGTCGTTGAAACGCGTCGTTTAGGATGTGCCATTTCTATTTCTATATTAATTTAAACTTTTTAAAACTGACCATCTTGGGTCAATATCATTATCATTTTTGTTCTCTGCTTTTCTGTGATATTTCTCAATAAGTGTTACCATTTCTTCCTCACATGCTCCATCTTCGTGTACAGGTCTCGACGGGATGGCTAATGTTATCATTTCATACACTTGATGAGAAATGTCTAACTCGTAAGAATCATATTTAATAATTACCAAATTATCATCATTTGTTTCTTCCTCTTCGTGTCCGAATTTATAAATAACATGCATTTCTGCATCAATTTCTACAAGCGCAAGTTCGTTACATCTTGAACAAATTTGCTCAATGTGTCCAAAGCACTCGAAGTTTGCAATCAGCATGGTTTCTTTTTTTTCTAAATTTAACCAAACTTTTAACGAACCCCTATCAATAGGTGAGTAAGGAAGAGAATCAAAGAACGTTTCGTTTACGTCAATTTCAAATTCATGAGTCCCAAGTTTGAGTCCTACAAAAGGTATTTGAAAAGCACTTTTCATGAATGTCCTTCTGACAAAAAACGAAGAACAAAGTTATGCAAATAATTCCAAACTAAAAAAACCTTACGACAAGTCATCTTCATTTTTTTCCTTGGAGGATTGAATGGCCAGGGGATTTCTGTTGATTTCTTTTTGAAATCGTCGTGTTTTCCAAATATCAATCGCTAAAAAAATTGCGGATCTCATGCTTTGCTCGGAGGCGAGCCCTTTCCCAGAAATATTAAAGGCCGTCCCGTGATCTGGAGAGGTTCGAATAATTGGCAATCCGGCAGTATAATTGACTCCATCTTCAAAAGCTAAGGCTTTAAAAGCAGCTAGACCTTGGTCGTGATACATGGCCATGACCCCATCGAACTGATTTCTGGCTGGACTGCCAAAAAATCCATCAGCAGCGAATGGACCAAAGACAAGTAAGCCTTCGTTTTTCAGCTGTTGAATAACAGGAACAATAACCTCTTGTTCCTCCATTCCGATGGTTCCATTCTCCCCGGCATGCGGATTCAAACCGAATACTGCAATTTTGGGCTTCAATAAATTGAAATCCTTTTTAAGTGTTGTTTCCAGGAGCCTTATCTTATCGATGAGCTTATCCTTTGTGAGGTATTTACTGACATCAGAAATAGGAATGTGCGTTGTAACTAGTGCAACTCGCAATTCCCCTGAAATCAAAATCATCAGGGCTTCATTTATACCCGCCATTTCAGCCAGATATTCTGTATGACCTGGGAATTTAAATCCAACTTTTTGAATATTCTCCTTAGAGATTGGGGCAGTGACTAAAACATCTATTTTCCCTTCTGATAAATCTTGCGTAGATCTCTCCAGCGCCTCGAAACTGAGGGTTCCCGACTTTTCGGTAGGATTTCCGGGCGTAATTTCTAATTCATCTGAAAAAACGTTAATTACATTGATTTTCTTCTGCTGGACTTCATTTGCCGATTTGATTGTTTGAAAGTTAAACTCATGAAGATCCAAGGATTTTTTATAAAACGAGATCGCCTTATTCGTTCCATAAATAATCGGTGTGAAAGATGCTAAAATCCTTGTATCTCTTAATGCCTTTACAATTACCTCTGGACCAATTCCATTTACGTCTCCAATAGTTATTCCAACAATGGGAATTTTTTCAGTCTTCTCGGTCATTTTTTGTAGTGTAATTTCATGAACTGATAAATTAATCTTACTCCAAATCCGGTGCCTCCAACACCCTTGTAATTTTCTTTGGAATCAAGCCAAGTAGGTCCCGCAACATCCATGTGAATATAAGGGGCTTTCACGAAAGTTTCTAAAAATTTACCTGCAGATATCATTCCAGCATTTGCTGTTCCTATGTTCTTAAGGTCCGCAATTTTTGATAACATATGTTTCCTGTAATCGTCCCAAAAAGGAAATCTCACTACACGCTCATGAACAATTCTTCCCGACTTTTCCAAATTTTCAAAGTATATATCTTTTGCATTCCCCATAATAATACTTGCCTCGGTGCCAATTGCCCGAACCGCGGAACCGGTTAAAGTTGCTGCATCTATAACGAGTTCAGGATTGTATTTATCGGCATAACTCAATGCGTCAGCAAGAATCATTCGTCCCTCCGCATCAGTATTAAGCACTTCAACTGTTGAACCGTTAAACATGGTAATAACATCCCCGGGTGTGTAAGCATTCATCCCCGGTCGATTATCTGTTGCAGGTATCAAAGCGATTATGTGAACGTTTAATTTTTGTAATGCAGCGAGATAGGTTGCTCCAATTACAGCGGCAGCCCCTGCCATATCGCTTTTCATTGCATCCATCGATCCCGGAGTTGGCTTCAAGCTGAGTCCTCCGGTGTCATATACTACTCCTTTCCCAACAAGAACTAAAGGTTGTCTATTGATTGGTTTTTTGGGTTTATACTCCAAAGTTGAGAAGGTTGGCGGATCTATTGATCCTTTATTGACAGCCAATAAACCTCCCATCTTCAATGCTTCTATTTGAGCTTTCTGTAATACTTGAACAGAAAATTTTGCTTCTTTACCTAATCTTATAATTTCATCTGCAAGCTGCATTGCATTCAGGTGAGATACGGGTGTATTGACAACGTCTCTCGTCCAATATACTGCCTTAATGATATTATTGATTTCCTTAATTTCCTCATCTGGTGTTTCTTCATCTAGTAAAAGCGTAGAAAGACTGTTTTTTGCGGGCTTACTGAAGTGACGTAAAAACTGATAATTTGCCATTGCTATACCCTCCGCTAGTATGAACGCCTCCCTCTTTTTTGAATGTATTCGGATTTCAGCATTGTCTTTTGCAACGAGATCAACAATTTCTGAACCGATTATTCGCAGCTCTTCGTCGTTTTCCACATTCAAAATCACAATGCTATATGAGTCAGGGCCTTTCAGGTAATCCCATGTACTCCCTTTTTTAAGTCTTAGTTTTTCAAGCATACTTAAGACGTCACTCGGCAGCTTTTTTATCTGTGATTTTCCCGTCAGCCATACATGAACTTTTGATGAGTCGCCTTTGCTTACCTTTTTAACCTTAGTCATCATAAATTTTCAACAAAGATAATGAAAACACGCTCAAACATTTAATGATTTCTTTGTTCTAAATATCGTGTCATGAGTCGATGCATCGGAAAGTCCGAAATACTTTCGGAAGCTATCCAATCCGAGTCAGGAAAACTAAACCCACTGACATCTTCTATGGCTATAAATGTCGCCGTGATGTGTTGATGTGATAATATGTGTTTGAATGTTTTTTGTGGAAATTGCAAGAACCGACTTACGAAATTCTCCTGTTCTTTTTGATTGGGGAATTCGCTTGAAGGAAATTCATACAACATTTTCCATATATCATTCTCCAGGCGCCGTCGCAGCAAAACATTTCCATCTTTCTCCAAAACCCAGTATATAAAAAATCTTTTTCTTATTTTTTGCTTTTTCAACTTAACAGGCCGAAAGGCAACTGTTTCATTCTTGTAGGATAAACAATATATTCTCAACGGACAGGAAGAGCAATTTGGCGATACGGGTTTACATTGCAACGCGCCAAATTCCATCATGGCCTGATTAAAATTTCCTGGATTTGTTTTATCTAAAAATTCATTGGCTATTTTTTCAAATTCCACTTGATTTTTTGATACGTTTACCGGTAAGTCTATATCAAATATTCTACTCAACAACCGATAGACATTTCCATCCAAAACGGCAATTTGCTCATCAAAACAGAATGACGCTATTGCTGCAGCAGTATACCTTCCAATCCCTTTTAATAACAATATTTCGTCAAAAGTTGAGGGAAATATTCCGTGGTATGACTGAACTATTTTCTTAGCTGTATAATGTAAATTTCTGGCCCTGCTGTAATATCCCAAACCTTGCCAATCTTTCAGTATGTTTTTTTCAGAGGCTTTTGCTAAATCAAATATGGTGGGATATTGTGCGATAAATTTTTCATAATATGGCAATCCTTGATCTACTCGCGTCTGTTGCAAAATAATCTCACTGAGCCAAACAAAATATGGATTTTTTGTGTTTCTCCACGGTAGATTTCGTTTGTTGATTTCGTACCAATGTAAAATTTCAAAATTCAACCTGGTCATTTAACTTTAAAATTAATTTAGAAAAATATAAAAACTTTAACAACCAAATGCTACTTTTGTGGCAAATTAGAAATCAAATTAGTAAACTCAAAACCATAAAAACATGACAAAAGCAGATATCGTAGCAGACATAGCCTCTGACACAGGATTAGAAAAGGCCGAAGCCTTAAGAGCAGTTGAATCATTAATGTCAAACATAAAATCAGCATTGGCTAAAGGTCAAAACGTTTATCTCCGAGGTTTTGGTAGTTTTATTATTAAAGAAAGAGCGGAGAAAACCGGCAGAAATATTTCCAAAAATACAACTGTAATTATTCCCGCGCACAACATCCCTTCATTCAAACCTGCAAAGACATTTGTTGATGAAGTCAAAAGGAAGGTTGTTGTAAAGTGATTTTTTTGATTTAAAGAAAAATAACTACATTTGCACTCCCTGCTAGGGGGTGCATTTTTATTTTTAAGATTTATCATTAAAACATATACATATCATGCCAAGCGGTAAAAAAAGAAAAAGACATAAAATGTCAACTCACAAGAGGAAAAAACGCCTCAGAAAAAATCGCCACAAAAAGAAAAAATAAGGGATATTCCCTCGCTATTTCTTTTTAAATCTTTCATAAGCTTTAATTGTGAGTTTAGAATTAGTTGTTGACGCAAGGGTTAACGGAATTTGGATTGCCCTCCTAAGAGACGGCAAGTTAATCGAACTGCACGAGGAACGTAGTAACTCAGAGTTCGTAGTGGGGGATATCTATGTGGCAAAAGTTCGACGCTTATCTCCTAGTCTCAACGCTGCTTTCGTTGACGTTGGATACGAAAAAGATGCTTTTTTACACTATTTTGATTTAGGCCCTCAATTCAAATCTTTTTCAAAATATGTTAAGGAAACTTTTAATGGAAAAACGAATGTTCCAAACCTTCAATATTTTAAATTGGAAAAAGATATTGAAAAAGAAGGTAAAATATCCGATGTCGTCTCGTCTTCCCAATCCATACTCGTGCAGGTCGCTAAAGAACCCATATCGACGAAAGGTCCTCGCCTTTCTGCAGAGGTAACCGTTGCGGGAAGATACCTTGTCCTTGTTCCATTTTCGGAAAAAATATCAATAAGTCAAAAAATAAAGGATCTAGGTGAACGCGAAAGATTGAAAGAATTAATGAATCGCATAAAACCCAAAAATTTTGGTGTAATTATCAGGACCGTCGCAGAGGAGAAATCAACTTCTGATCTTGAAGGCGATTTACGCAGCCTACTCGAAAAATGGAAAACGATCCACCAAAATTTAAAATCTAGTCACCCACCAAAAAGGGTGCTCGGAGAACTAAGTACAACTTCTTCGATGCTCAGAGATTTATTAAATTCTGATTTTACTAATATCCATGTGAACGACCCCAAATTGCTTG
The DNA here is from genome assembly GCA_016866375.1 of Bacteroidota bacterium. Lineage (GTDB taxonomy): Bacteria > Bacteroidota > Bacteroidia > Flavobacteriales_D > Crocinitomicaceae > UBA952. Next base: position 2,404 of record VGMK01000050.1, on the reverse strand, counting down.
ACGAAATGAAAGCATACATTGCATCCATTTCGCCCGGAAATGAGCGAATATTGAAATATTACGAGGGGAAACTTGAGCCTTTTGAGCGATTTGGAATAAATAAGCAAATAAAAACCTTATTCGGTAAAAAAGTTCCACTGACAAGTGGAGGTTACTTGATTATCGAACACACGGAAGCCATGCACGTTATTGACGTGAATAGTGGAAACAGAAAAGATGCAAAAGGGCAAGAATCCAATGCGCTTGCGACAAATATTGAAGCCGCAGAGGAAATTGCGCGTGTACTTCAACTTCGTGATATGGGTGGAATTATCTGTGTAGATTTCATCGACCTGCACGATAGAGAGAACAACAAGATTCTTTTTGATAAACTTAAAGAGTTTATGAAACAAGATCGTGCAAAGCACAATATTATACCACCGTCCAAATTTGGGGTAGTAGAAATAACGAGACAACGTGTTCGACCTGAAACAAATATTGAAACTGCCGAAACGTGCCCGACGTGCAATGGCACAGGAGTGGTTCAAGCCAGTATCCTTTTTGCAGAGGAAATTGAATCACATCTTCAGTTTTTAATTGAAGACAAAAAAATGAGGCATGTTACCCTACTTGTCCATCCATATTTGGAGGCTTATTTTAAAAAAGGGTTAATTTCCAAACAAGTAAAGTGGTTTTTGAAGTATAAAAAATGGATTCGAGTGACGGGGATTTCTGCAAATCACCTATTGCAATATTCTTTTGTTACAAATGACAATGAAGAAATTCCTCTGTAAATAATTGGACGCAGATCAATTTCTTCGCAAAATCCAAAGTTATTGCGCTTACCAAGAGCGATGCACTGCTGAAGTGATTGCAAAACTAAAAAAATTAGGCGCTTCAGAAAGCGATATTAATAAACTTGTTAATGAGTTGAAAAAAACCTCTTTTTTAGATGAAGAACGATTTGCCTTTTCTTTCGCAGAAAGTAAATTTCATCAGAAAAAGTGGGGTATAAAAAAAATTTCTGCGCATTTGTTTCAAAAAGGTATTTCAAAAGAACTCATTAAAAAAGCCATGTCTAACATTTCTTCAAAAGAAATTTCAGATACACTTTCTCTTTTGTATCAAAAAAAATGGGCCTCGCTCACAAATGAGCCAGACTTATATAAGCGTAAACAAAAAACCCTTCGATATATATTATCGAAGGGTTATTCTTTTGAAGATATTAGTTCTTATCTCGGCTGAATGATTGAAATGGCATTGGCAATCCACGGTTCTGGACCGCCTGCCATGTATCCTGTGTTGCCTAAATTCCGAAGGGTGACTCCATCTTGTGATTTTTCAGGGCTCACAAAATGAATCGTTGGATAACCCCGTACGCTAAACTGTTGCTGAAGCTGTTGATTTTGCCGTTTAATTTCATTGCTTTGCACTTTTGATTTTGGAAAATCAAGTTCGACTAGGATAACGTTTTCAGACGCCCAGTCTTTAAATTCGTCTTTGAAAAACACCTCCTTTTGTAGACGCACACACCAACCGCACCAATCACTGCCCGTAAAAAATAACATCATCGGCTTTTTTGTCTTTTGAGCTTCTTTCTGGGCAGCCTCAACATCTGTAAACCAGTTCAATTCCCCTTTTGATTTTTGCGCAAATGACAAGGAGTTCGCGAGGATAAGAAGAGTCGATAGGATAAGTAGTTTCATGATTTTTTGTTTAAAATTATTAATTTTCATCGAAATTTTCAAAAACCAGGCCAAAAATATTCAGTTATAAACAGGCCTTTGTTTTTATTAATTTATCATCAATGGAAAGGCATAACGCTTTTGCAGTAAGTTAGTAACACCTTAATTATTCATTATGATTAAATATGTACATTCATTTCTTTGTTTTTTGCTTGTAGCGTGCTCTGTTCATGCGCAAGTACCCTCCCAAACCGTTCGTGCCAAAGTATTTGACAGCGAGACAAATTTCCCGCTCATCGGCGTTCGTTTGGAAATTAACCTTGCAACACCCATAAGAGCAGGATCTGATGTTGAAGGAAACGTAGTGGTTAAGCAAGTACCGGTTGGAAGGCATGATATAATCGCTTCGTTCATAGGGTACGAGACCAAAACTGTCACCGTTGAAGTCACTTCGGGAAAGGAACTCGTTATAAATATTCCAATGACAGAAAGGATTACTCAAAAGAATGAAGTCACCTTAACCGGAAAAAAGAGAGGAGAAGTAATCAATGAAATGGCTGTTCTCTCGGCTCAACAATTTAGTGTGGAGGAAACAAATCGCTATCCAGGTTCACGAATGGATCCTGCGCGTATGGCTTCCAACTTTGCCGGTGTTCAGGGATCAGATGATTCCAGAAATGATATCGTAGTTCGTGGAAACTCACCCCTTGGTGTTGTATATCGTGTTGAAGGAATTGATA
>VGMK01000049.1 GCA_016866375.1 Bacteroidota bacterium | reverse complement strand
ATCTCCTTGTGTTCAGAATGGAATATAGCATCTAGATTTTTCGGTTTTGATTTACTCCATTTTCTAAAATGACGCTTTATTTCCTCCTCCCTCTGTTTCGCCCACAGAAGTTGATTTTTGTCCTCTTGATTCAATATTTGTTTATTTATTATATCAAAAATTAGTCACCGACGATAAAAAGAATCTCTATCAAAATGTTTGCAAAGATTGTACTTTTTGTTGATTTATCTTCCTAGATTTCACAATATATTTCTCATGAACCTTCGGCTTTGTAGAAAATCAAATCTGACTATCTTTGCGGCCAACAACTCATATGGAAAGGTTTGATTTAATTGTAATAGGGGGCGGGCCTGCAGGTTATGCCGCGGCGATGCGAAGTATTGATTTTGGTAAAAGCGTGTGCCTAATTGAACGCGATAAAGTAGGGGGTGCTGGAGTGTACAATGGCGCTTTGTCTTCAAAAACCTTATGGGAACTTTCTACCCGTGTTGCAGATATCAATGAGATGATTGTCTCAAAAGGAAGAAGTAAATTCGAATTGACTTGGGAAGATGTGAAACAGAATTTATCTGAGGCTATTTTCGAACGAAAATTTCAATATGCTGCTCACATGAAACTTCTACAAACCGAAACCGTGGATAAGCTACTCAGTTATGAGCGTGGACACGGAAAATTAATAGATAACCACAGGGTTGAAATAACAAACGAAGGTGAGAAAAAAGAGATTTGGGGAGAAAATATCGTGCTGGCAACAGGCAGTAGGCCGCGGAAATTACCCAATATTGAAGTGGACGAAGAAACCATTCTAACGAGTGATGGAATCGACAATATTTCAAACTTTCCGAAGAGTTTGGTGATTGTGGGTGCTGGAGTAATTGGCTGTGAATATGCCACCATTTTTAGTAATTTTGGTAAAACTAAAGTTTATATAATTGATAGGCAAGAACGAATTTTACCCTTCGAGGACCAAGATATCTCCGAGCTAGTTGCACAAAATTTGAGTGATCGTGGTGTTACAATTCATTCAAATGCCTCACTGGAGAGACTCGAAAATATAGGTGGTGAAGTGGAATATGAATTATCCTATCCCGATGGAAAAAGAGAAGTGATACGCGTTGAGAAAGCGTTGCTATCCATTGGAAGACAACCCAATATTGAGGACTTAGGTATTGAAAATGCAGGTGTTGATATGTCCAAACGCGGTGTACATATCGGTGATGACGATACCCGAACGAGTATTCCAAATATCTATGCTGTTGGCGATGCCTCCGGAAGAATCGCGCTGGTAAATATGGGGGAATTGGAAGCAAGACATGCCGTTGAGAAAGCATTTGGAAACAAACCAAAGCGTCTCAATTACGATAACGTCTGTACAATAATGTTTTTAAATCCAGAGGTCGCGTCTGTTGGAGTAAATGAGCAACAGTGCATTGAACAGAACATTCCTGTTAAGGTCGTAAAAATGGATTATTCATTGATTGCGCGCGCCATTGCGATGCGCAAAACAGAAGGCTTCCTAAAAATAATTGTCACCAATGACAATGAAATGAGAATTTTGGGTATGCGTGTTGTTGGCGCTCATGCTTCTTCGGCTATACAGGCTGTTGGTCTTCTCATCAAGTTACAAATGCCGATAGAGGTTGTTTCAGAATTAATCCATCCACATCCATCCATTGTGGAAGGAATCCAAGAATGTGTCCGTATGCTATTAAATAGATCGATTTTTAAATCTTCTGTTTTTACAGATAAATTGTCGTGTTATTCGCTCGTCAACGGCAAAAAGACCCCACTCGAGCGTTTGTAAATGGAATATCCAATGTACAGAAAAATGGCAAATGGAAAATCTTTATACAAGATTATTTCTGATAATCAATTTATTGAAATACAGTATATTGGTAGTAAATACTTTGTAAAATACTTTAAAATAAGTCAATACCCTGATATGCTGTTTTTAAAAGAGGTGGTTTCTGCAAATTCACCTTATGAACTTGCTAAAAAAGAAGAGGTTGAAAAACTTCTTCGAGTTTAGTTTTTGCTTGCTTATAATTTTGTTTATAACTCGGTATGATAAGGTGTTTGATGCGTTTAAAACACTGTTATTTTTGTATCTCTTCACTGTAAAATATGGTTGAAAGTCAATATACGGAAGATAATATACGTTCTTTAGATTGGAAGGAACATATCCGTTTACGACCAGGAATGTATATCGGAAAGTTGGGCGATGGCGCCGCTGCTGACGACGGTATCTATATACTGGTAAAAGAAGTGATCGATAACTGTATTGATGAGTTTGTAATGGGAAATGGGCGTAAGGTTGAAATCAAAGTGAAAGATGGAAAAGTCTCTATTCGAGATTTTGGCCGCGGTATTCCGCTCGGAAAAGTTGTAGAGGTTGTTTCAAAAATGAATACTGGAGGTAAATATGACTCAAAAGCTTTCAAGAAATCGGTAGGGTTAAATGGCGTAGGAACAAAGGCTGTGAACGCGCTTTCTTCACATTTTTTAGTTTACTCTGTTCGAGAAGGGGAAAAGAAGGCTGCGTCATTCGGTCAAGGCAATTTGTTGGAAGATTATCCGATGGAAAAAACTGACGAAACAAATGGCACGTATGTCGAATTTATTCCAGACGAAAGTATTTTCAAAAAATTTGCCTACAAAACGGCATATCTCGATAAAATGATGTGGAATTATTGTTACCTCAACAGAGGCTTGACAATTAATTTCAATGGTGAGCGCTACAATTCTAAAGATGGTTTAAAAGATTTGTTGGAGAATAATATGGATGGCGACCCACTGTATCCCATTATTCACATTGAGGATGAAGATATTGAGGTGGCATTTACACACGGTAGAACCTATGGAGAGGACTATTATTCGTTTGTCAATGGCCAACATACTACGCAGGGAGGAACTCATGCTACGGCATTTAGAGAGTCTGTAGCTAAAGTTATACGCGATTTTTACAACAAGAATTACGAAGGTTCTGATATACGTCAATCTATCGTTGCAGCAATATCTGTGAAAGTTATGGAGCCCGTTTTTGAGTCCCAAACGAAAACAAAATTGGGGTCACAGGAAATTGAACCAGGAGGAAAATCAATGAGGGCTTTTATCAATGATTTTCTGAAAGAAAAACTAGACAATTACCTGCATAGGAATCCAGACGTTGCCGAGACAATCGAGAAGAAAATTAAGCAATCAGAGCGTGAAAGAAAGGAGTTGGCAGGTATTCGAAAAATTGCGCGCGACAGGTCGAAAAAAGCAAACTTACACAATAAAAAACTTCGCGATTGTCGGATTCACTTAACGGATTTAAAAGATGAAAAAAGAGAAGAAACGACTTTATTTATTACGGAAGGTGATTCGGCAAGCGGTTCAATCACCAAATCTCGAGATGTCAATACACAAGCTGTTTTTTCATTGAGAGGTAAACCGCTAAATTGTTACGGGTTGACAAAAAAAGTGGTATATGAAAATGAGGAGTTTAACCTTATACAAGCTGCATTAGACATTGAGGAGGAAATGGATAATCTGCGCTATAACCGCATAGTAATTGCCACAGATGCGGATGTTGACGGCATGCACATTAGGATGCTGTTGTTGACTTTCTTTCTTCAATTTTTTCCAGATTTAGTGAAAAGAAATCACGTGTATGTTCTTCAAACGCCCCTATTTAGGGTACGGAATAAAAAGAAAACGATTTATTGTTACTCAGAGGAGGAGAAAAGGAGTGCTATTGTAGAATTGGGTAAAAATCCTGAAATTACCCGCTTTAAAGGATTAGGAGAGATTTCGCCGGATGAGTTCATTCACTTTATCGGAGAAGACATACGTCTAGAACCGGTTTTACTCACAAAAGACGCATCCATAGACTCTATACTATCTTATTTTATGGGAAAAAATACCCAGGAAAGGCAAGATTTTATTATCGATAATTTACGGGTTGAAAAAGATTTGGCAGAGACCACTGCGTCGGAGCAGTCCGATGAATTAGAAATTGCATCATAAGGTATGGCAGAGGAGGATATCGAAGACAGTTTACAAAACCAGGGAGACGAGCACAATCCTTTTGAAAATAAAAAAGTGGATGAAAATATCATTCCTTTAAGTGGCTTGTACGAGAATTGGTTTTTGGATTACGCAAGTTATGTAATTCTCGAACGAGCTGTACCATCATTATTCGATGGTTTAAAACCCGTGCAAAGAAGGATATTACACTCCATGAAAGAGATGGAGGATGGCCGTTATAATAAGGTTGCGAATATCATTGGGAATACCATGAAATATCATCCGCATGGCGATGCTTCAATTGGCGATGCCCTTGTTCAATTAGGACAGAAAGAATTACTCATTGATTGTCAGGGGAATTGGGGTAATACCTTAACAGGAGATGGAGCTGCAGCTCCGAGGTATATTGAAGCAAGGCTTTCAAAATTTGCCTTACACGTGGCTTTCAATGCCAAAACCACTAATTGGTTGGCGAGCTACGATGGAAGAAACAAGGAACCCGATCAACTCCCTGTTAAATTTCCTCTTCTACTTGCGCAAGGCGCCGAAGGAATTGCAGTTGGAATGGCTTGCAAATACTTACCACACAATTTCATTGAATTAATTGACCAATCCATTAACCACCTGAGAGGGAAAAAAGTAGAGATTCTTCCTGACTTTCTCAATGGAGGTATGGCCGATTTTACAGCTTACAACGACGGATTGCGTGGTGGAAGGGTGCGTGTTAGGGCAAAAATTAAGAAAGCTGATAATAAAACCCTTGTAATTAACGAAATTCCCTTTGGCACTACCACTGGCTCTCTCATTGAATCGGTCATTAAAGCCAATGATAAAGGCAAGATAAAAATTAAGAAAATCGAGGACAACACGTCAAGCGAGGCAGAAATTATTGTTCACCTTGCGCCAGGGGTTTCTCCTGATAAAACGATTGATGCGCTCTATGCCTTTACAGATTGCGAGGTTTCTATATCGCCAAACTCTTCGATTATTGATGGCGAAAAACCTCGGTTTATTGGCGTTTCAGAAATTTTGAAAGTCAATACGGACAATACCGTTCGCTTACTTAAATTGGAGTTAGAAATCCGTCTAGATGAATTGGAGCGACAGTGGCATTTTTCAACTCTGGAAAAGTTATTCATCAATAACGAGATGTATATTGATTTCAAATTATACAACGATAAGGAAGCTTTGTTTGACTACTTATACAAACGTTTTGAACCATTCAAAAAACAACTTATTAGAGAAATTATTGACGATGATTTACACCGCCTAACGCAAATCCCAATGATTCGCATTACCCGTTTTGATTCATCTAAAGCCGATGATATCCTCGTAAAAATTGAGGAGGATATAAAAGAGGTAAAGGCAAATTTGGCGAATATTGTTGAATATGCCATCGAGTACTTTAAAGATTTGAAAAAACGATTCGGTCCTGGAAAAGAACGAAAGACGGAGATAAAAACATTTGACACTATTTCTGCTACGAAGGTAATTATTGCAAATAGGAAACTTTATGTAGATTTTGATGAAGGCTTCATAGGTTATGGATTAAAGAAAAATGAGTCGGTGTGTGACTGTTCTGAAATTGACGACATTATATGTTTCTTCTCGAGCGGTAAAATGCTTGTGACAAAGGTAACCGATAAAAAGTTTGTCGGTAAAGACCTTATTTATGCAAGTGTTTGGAAAAAAGGAGACACCCGAACCATTTATCATCTTTTCTATCAGGACGGTGTTGGGCGCGCAACGTTAATGAAACGATTTTATGTCAATTCAATCACGCGAGATACTGAATACGACTTAACAAAGGGAACGAAAGGTTCGAAAATGCTTTATTTTTCAGTGCATCCTAACGGTGAGAGAGAGGTTGTAACCATTCTTTTACGACCCCGTCCGCATTTGAAAAGGTTACGCTTCGATATAGATCTTGGTGAACAACTGATTAAAGGGAGAAATTCGGCTGGAAATCGTGTGACTAAAGAAATCATTCAAAAAATTGTTCAGAAAGAAGTCGGTGGGTCCACGCTAGCTGCGAGAAAAATCTGGTATGATACAATTGTCGGGCGGCTCAACGATGAGGAAAGAGGAAAATTTTTGGGTTCCTTTAAGGGTGACGATAAAATCTTAACGCTGTATAAAAATGGTGAATACCGCTTAAGTTCTTTTGATCTAGCCACCCATTTTGACGAAGATATGATTCATATCGAGAAGTGGAACCAGAATAGACCAATAACCACTGTATATTTCGATGCTGAAAAAGACTTGCACTATGTGAAACGATTTATGTGTGAAGTGACAAGCGATAAGCGTGTTTTATTCATTTCAGAGAGCAGTGGTTCGTTTATGGACTTGGTGTCAACAGCTTTTAGACCGGAAGCACGAATTGTATACAATAAACTTTTAAAAGAAACTAAAAATTTACCTGACAATATTTTAAATTTGGCGGACATGATTGACGTCAAAGGAATAAAAGCTCAAGGAAATCAACTGACGAAATTGAAAGTTAAAGAGATTTTATTGACACATCCAATAGACCAAGGAAAAGAACCATGGCCAGAGGAATTGCAAGAAACTGAGTTGACAATTTCAGATAATGAAACAAGTGAAGAGTCCCCAACAATGGAGTGGGATATTACAACGGATGACGAAGATGATGGACAAGCTACCTTATTCTAATTTATGTTATTGACGAAAGAGGATAAAATTAATTATGTAAATATTGGTCTTATGCTTTTGAGCATGATGGCTGCCTTCATACTTCCTTTCGAGACGTTTCTATTTGCATACGCTTTCCTTGGGCCACTTCACTACCTAACAGAAATAAGCTGGTTACACGATCGTCAGTATTTTACAAAAGGAAAGTATGATTTTCTTGTGTTGTTGATCATCTCAATTGTGATATCATATGATTATTTCGCAATGAAATATGAATTTCATCCCAGTTTTGTAAAGCAATACAGTGAGTTGAACCTGTATGGTAAATTGCTCGCACTTGCCATAATTGCAAGTATACTTTTTGCACTAGTGCAGAATTTGTGGGTCAAACTTATCAGTATATTATTAATCTATGCATTCGTAGATCAATGGTTTTCTCCAAATTATATAAACGCGGTCGGTCAAGAGGTCTTTAAACCCTCTTTTGCAACATTTACCATTACTTCGCTGGTTCCTACATTAATACACGTTTATCTTTTTACAGGTCTATTTATGTTATATGGCGCCTTGAAGTCCAGAAGTTATTCAGGTTTAATTCAAGTTGTCTTTTTCGTTTTGGCTCCATTTATACTCTTTAATTTTTTGAGTGAGTCCAACTTTTTTGAGGTTTCATCCTATGGTAAGCAAGCATACGATGGAGACGGTCAAGGATTTTTAGGATTAAATATTGAAGTTTTAAAGGAATTCAATTTAATGGAGCTTCCACCGCTTTTAGATGCTAATGGCCAACAACTATTCTATGTTAATGGCACCAAAGCAATTGATATGGAGGCTTCCAAAGAGCTCGTATTTTACTCTCAAACAGGAATTCTTTTGATGCGTTTTATCGCCTTCGCTTATCTGTATCATTATTTAAACTGGTTTAGTAAAACCGAAATTATCAGATGGCATAAGGTTCCAAAAGTTCGGTTTATAGCAGTTATCGGTCTTTGGATAGCTGCGTGCGGAATATATTTATATGATTATGCTCTGGGGCTTACTTTCTTGTTTTTCTTAAGTTTTTGCCATGTTTTACTCGAATTTCCTTTGAATATGGTTTCCATTACTGGAATAGGGAAGGAAGTCCTGGCGATCTCAAAACAAGGTTTTCGCCCTAAATTGAAGTCTTAATTAATAAGAATTAAGAATAAATCTCTTTTTCTAGTATCTCTGCCTATAATATTCTAATAATAAATGAGATGAAGATGCCGAGCCATTAAGGAATTAAGGCACAGGTTTAACCTTATTTATATTCCTGAAAAATTTGATTTAACCATTTTAGCATGGTAAACATCAGCAAGGCAGCAGCACCCAATAATAAAGCATTTACATAGAAAAAATTTGCTTTATCATCGTAGCCATCCCAGAGAGAACTTAGTACTCCTGATAATTTGTTACCTATTGATGTTGCTAAAAACCAACCCCCCATCATTAATGAGGTCAAACGAGGAGGACTCAACTTAGAAACCAGCGATAATCCCATTGGGCTAAGAAAAAGTTCTCCAATCGTTATTACAGCATAAGAAGAAATAAACCACCAAGCAGAGGATTTCTCCATACCATTATTACTAGCATAAACTGCTCCGACCATTACGAAGCATGAAAGCGCAGAAATGAGCAATCCAAAAGCAATTTTAGTAGGGGTAGAGGGTTCTTTTCTTTTTCGGTTAAGGAAACTGAAAAAAGCAATAACTAAAGGCGTAAGAGCAATTACCCAAAATGGATTTACGGATTGAAAAAGGTTCGTATTATATGCATATATCTCAGCTCCATCTATAGGAAGTTTGTCTTTCGCTTGATTTTTAAAGTAAAGAGGATAATCAAAAGATTTGAGTTTCTTATCATTCTTTTCGAGTGGTAATGAATCTTTTCCGATTGGACGAAATTGCTTATCTATCAATGTTACAGAGTCTTTTTTAAAGGTGATTTTTTCAGCTAATTGAAGTTGATTTGTAACATCCAATAGAGCTGCAGGTACTTCTCTATCTGTATAGTTATTCGCCCATGTATTCAGGGTAGACCCATTTTGTTTGAATACCGCCCAAAAAGCGATTACCACTGCAAAAATGGATAACATAGCCGCAATTGGTCTTTTTTCGTTTGAAGGAGATTTAACCCACAACCGTGCGTAAAAGAAAATCACAGGGATACAACCAAACAAGAAGGCATCTGTTGAAACAGAGCCAACGAGAGGGGAGGGAAAAAGTAAAGGTATTAGTCCAAAAACTATTGAAGGTATTAGAACAAGACCAAAAATTTTGACTAATGACATATCGGAATCAGCTTTCGGCTTAATCACGTCTGCGTGCTCATAGTGTTTGGTTCCGAACCAAAAAATAATAATACCGATAAACATACCTGCACCCGCTGCAAGGAAGGCGGCATACCATCCGTAAATATTATAGAGTGCAGCACCGAAAAAATTACAAACAAATGCTCCTATATTAATCCCCATGTAAAAGATATTATACCCGGCGTCTTTCTGAGATTTGTATTCTGGTGAATTATATACATTTCCTAATAGCGTGGAAATATTTGGCTTAAAAAAGCCATTTCCCAAGATAATAAAGGTCATGGCAATGTAGAGCGCAGTAATATCGTGAATAGCCATCAAGCAATAGCCAACTCCCATCATAATACCACCAATTGCAATGGCTTTTCGATAGCCCAAGATTCTATCGGCAAGTAATCCGCCAATAAATGGAGTAAGAAAAACAAGGGCTATAAAGGTTCCATATAAATCTGACGCTTCCTTTTCATTTAATCCAAACCCTTTTTCAGCATCTTTGAGGTACAACGTGAAAATTCCGATCATTAAATAGTATCCAAATCTTTCCCACATTTCTGAGAAAAATAAAAATGGCAGTGCTTTTGGGTGCTTCGAATTCATTTCTTTTTTGTGATAAAAAAAACGGGACAAGCCCGTTTTTGTGTTTTTAAATGAGTAATAGAATTAATTGATGCCGTGCATCCATTTTTTAAATTGACCTCCCATTAGAAAGAGTAATGCGCCACAGCCGACTGCAACCCAACCAAGTAAGCCAAATACTGATAGCCCTTTATTTAAAGATTCATTTTTGATAACGTTAACTACTTTGTTTGCAGGAGATTTCTCTTTTAATTTGTTCAATTCACCAGCGGTTGCAACGGTATCAGGATGAGTTGCTTCTGTGGAAATAAACTTGACTGTTGCTTTTTTAGTCATTTTCGCTTTTTTCGTACCACTGAATTTATTCGCTTCGTCAATAAGCTCTTTCACCGTTACTTTCGCAACATAAAGTTCCTCATCAGTCGTTGACGCAGCATTTAATTGAGCCACAAAAGCAGAATCTACCATAACATCTTCCACAGAACCTTCCTCTAACCGGGATTTAAAATCTTCTTTGGAAATTATTTTTTTGATGTTCGGATCAATATCGGAAGTTTGAAATTCATTGCTTTCTACAATTGTTTTTTCATTAACGGTGGTTAATTTTGCAATGTGTTTTCCACCTTGATGAGCAATAGAGGAGGATAGAAACCAAATTCCCATTAAAAAACCTACCATTTGTCGAGGTGATAATTTTGTCACTAGAGAAAGTCCAACAGGAGATAATGCTAATTCACCGATAGTGTGCAACAAATAAAGCATTACCATAAAAAGTGCGGGAACCATTCCTGCAGAGGCCGAAGCTCCTCCCATTTGTAGGGCAAGAAAACCAGCACCTAAAAGCACTAACCCAAAACCAAACTTATAGGGTGCTGAAGGTTCTTTGTTTGATTTTGCCAAAGTTATCCAGATCCAAGAGAACACTGGTGCTAGGGCCATGATGAAAAGAGGATTAAATGATTGGAAGAATGTTGTGTTAATTTCAACACCAAATAAAGCTCTGTCTACATTTCTTGCAGTGAACAAACTCAATGCTGAACCTGCTAATTCGAAGAATGTCCAGAAAATTGTGGTAAAAAGAAGTAATATTACAATGACCCATATGCGTTGTTTGGCCGAAACCTCCATTTTTCTCGCTTGGTACAGCAGGTAACCAATAACCGCCACTGCTAATATGACCAATATGATATCAACAATATCGTTGTATGTAATTAAAACCATTGCTAAAACAATCATAATAATTGAAGTCACGTATGGAAGTATGCTATTCGGTATTACTGAAACTACATTTCCTTCAAATTTTGAATCCGGTTCTTTTCCAACATCCTGATAAACCCCTGACGATTGCCCCCAAATAAATACAAGATAACCGATTACCATCCCTAACCCAGCCGTTAAAAAACCGTACTGCCAACCCTCATTTTCGCCGATTGCACCGCAGGTTAATGGCGCTAAAAAAGCTCCCATATTTATCCCCATATAGAAAAGCGTAAAAGCCGCATCTCTTCGGTTATCCCCATCAATATAAAATCTGCCAACCATACTTGAAATATTCGGTTTAAAAAATCCGTTGCCAACAACTAAAATGGCAAGCCCGAGAAAAAAAGTAACATCATTTTTCATGAATAACGTAAACTGACCCATTGCCATCAGAATTGCACCAATAGTGATAGCTTTTCTAAAGCCAATTAATTTGTCTGCAAAGTAACCTCCAATCAATGGTGTAAGATAAACTAAAGCGCCGTATGCACCGTAGATCCCGTATGCCTCCGCGTCGGTAAGAGCAAATCCACCGTCAACAACACGAGCTGTCATGTATAGGATGAGAAGAGCCCTCATTCCATAATAGCTAAAACGTTCCCACAATTCCACCATAAATAATGTAAACAAAGCACGGGGATGAACCTTGCGGTTTGAGAATATCACAATGGAAACCCAAGCGGCAACTCCTATCCAAGCATATAGCATTATTTGATAATCCGGATTCATACAATTAATTTTTGGTTAATATTTAGTTTAGTGTGGCCGAATTTAGTAAAAAATGTTTACTGAAAACGTATTTCATTTTAATTTCGAATTAAACCATCTTATTCTTGAAACCTCAGGTAAGGTACAATTCCACTTTTAGAAGTATAAACTTTATTGACTTTCGATACATATCATTTCTGTGTAAAAGAGCGCTTGGTTGATTATTGTTTAGCTGAATTTATTGCAGATGCTTTCAAATAATAAATAAATAAACAAATAAAAAAGATTGAATTAAGTTCAAAAAAAAAATGGTACATTTAAAAAACTCAAAAAACAATTATGAAAACACTTTTACTAATCATTTTTGGAATGTTTGTTTCAACTATGTCTTTTTCGCAACTTTTCTCGGATGATTTCGAGAGTTATGCTCCCGGTTCTTACATTGGACCTCAGTCAACATCATGGACAACGTGGTCAGGCGCTGAAGGTGGTGCTGAAGATGTAACCATTACTACAAATCAAG
>VGMK01000048.1 GCA_016866375.1 Bacteroidota bacterium | reverse complement strand
CAATGGATGGGACTATTGGCAAAGAAATGATGAAAATTTTGAAAAAAGAAGGGTTCAAATTCCAAATGGAACATCGCGTACTGAAAGTAGAAAACAAGGGAAAATCAGTTGTTTTAACGGCCATGAACAAAAAGAACGAGGAAGTGACTTTTGAGGCAGATTATTGCTTGGTTGCTGTGGGACGAAAAGCCTTTACGGACGGTTTAGCGCTTGAGAATGCAGGTCTTGCTTCGAATGCACGTGGACAAGTTGAAGTAAATGATCATTTACAAACATCTGTTCCACACATCTACGCAATTGGTGATGTGGTGCGTGGTGCTATGTTAGCGCACAAAGCAGAAGAGGAAGGTGTGTATGTTGCAGAATTAATCGCGGGTCAAAAACCACATTTGAATTACAACCTAATTCCCGGCGTAGTATATACTTGGCCGGAGGTAGCCGCTGTAGGAAAGACAGAAGAAGAACTAAAAACTGCAGGCATCGAATATAAAGTGGGGAATTTTCCTATTAAAGCACTTGGTCGCGCTCGTGCTAGCATGGACACAGCAGGATTTATTAAAATATTGGCAGATAAAACCACCGATGAAGTGCTTGGCGTTCACATGATTGGTCCTCGCGTTGCTGATTTGATTATGGAAGCTGTTACCGCAATGGAATACCGAGCTTCTGCTGAAGACATGGCACGCATTTGCCACCCTCACCCAACTTATTCAGAAGGCGTTAAGGAAGCTGCACTCGCAGCTACAGAAAATAGAGCGTTGCATATATAAATTTCCGTTTTGAGTAGTTCGTGAAACATGGAATTCAAGTTTGCTTATGATGGTCAATCAGCATTAAAGATGGTTTCTGCTACTAAACGAATCTATAATTTTCGTTTCTCAATAATATGACCTGCGTTAAACAAGACCATTAAAAAAGAATGTACGCCATATTCATTTGCTATCGATTATTTAGGAGGAAAGTCTGTGCTTAGTAAAGTTCATTTGTTGTAAGTTGTGTTAGTTGCGCAGGATTTGAAATCCTGCGCAACTAACACAGAGATATCCTTAATACTAACTTTTTACATTAAAAAAGTCTTGTACAGTAATTCCTAGAAGTTTACAAATGCGGAAAAGTGTTTTCATTTCAAAGTTTGAACCTTTTTCAATTCTCCAATATGCTGATCTGCTCATGCCTAGCTCGTATGCAAAATGCTCATAATTATTAAATCCCTTCTCTTTTCGAAGCTGCTTTAATCTCTTTGAAATCCATTCAAAATCCTGATGAAATTCTTGTCCCTCTTGCATTAAACAAAAGTCAAAAAGATTTCTTTTTTAAAGTACTCTATTATTAAATGTACTATATATAGTGTTTTTTGTATATTTGAATAAAATTTAAATCTATGAAAAATACAATCTTAGTTATTAGTGTTGTCTCACTCTTGTTAAATTATGTAAATGCTCAGAAAAACAAATCAAATCAATCTAATTATTCAAAAACAGAATTAAGATTGTTTGAGGGAGAAATTAATCAATTAAATGACATCCCTAAATATACAAACTTGGAGACATTAAAACTTAGGGGGTTAGGAATAGATAATCTCCCAAATGTATTTTCTAATTGTAATAAATTGACGAGTATTATACTAGATAACAATGGATTAACAGAATTTCCCAAAAGTATTTTGACTGCTAAAAATCTTCAAGTTTTGGAAATCTATGGAGAAAAGCTAATTCTTGCATTACCAAATGAAATCTCGAATTTAAGTGAATTAAACAAATTAGAACTTAGATATGTAGGCCTTAAGGAATTGCCTAAATCAATTGGCGATTTAACTAAATTAAGAACAGTACAGATGGAGTCTTTACCATTGAATAATTTTCCAGATGAGTTATGCAATTTGTCTAATTTAGAGGAATTGTACTTAGGTGACTTTTCCGGAGATAGAGTATTTACCATTAAAAACCTACCAGAACAATTTGGGAAATTAGGGAATTTAAAATCATTAATCTTTTACGAAGTCGGGATTGAAAAACTTCCAGGGTCATTCTCAAACCTAAAAAATATTGAAACAATTGAAATTACAGGAAGTAAAATTAGTATACTTCCTGAAGGATTCGGTAAGCTGTCAACTTTACAGAATTTAATAATTGAATCCGCTCCATTGTTAAAATTGACTGACGATTTTGGAAACTTAAGGGGCTTAAAGAATATTAAACTTGAATCTACATCCATTTCCGATCTGCCTGAATCTTTTGGAAACCTTTCAAGTTTAAAAACTTTAGAAATTTCGGGTGGATATCGTGTGAGTGGAGATTTGTATGTGAAAGAAGGAGGGATAACTCTTCTTCCGTATTCTTTTAGTAACCTAAAAGAATTGGATTCTTGTATTATTTCCTCTCAAGGTTTAAAAGAGTTACCAACAAATTTTGGTGAGTTGAAAAACCTCAGATACCTTGATTTTTCAATTAATAAATTAACAATGCTTCCTGAATCAATTGGAAAGTTGTCTGTATTAAAAGAACTTATATTAAATAACAATGAATTATCCAACTTACCAAATTCACTTTCCAATTTATCCTCTTTGGAAGAGATCGATTTAATGAATAATAAGTTAACTTCTCTTCCTTCAAATCTAGGAAATCTAACAAGTTTATCTGACCTGAATTTGTCGGGTAACGATTTAAGTACTTTACCTGATTTAAGTAATTGTAAAAATCTTAAACACATTGATTTGCATGGAAATCAATTGAAAGAGTTTCCAAAATCTTTGGGTAATGTAGTAAGTCTTGAAACCTTAATTCTGACCTATAATAAAATTACAGATTTAGATGCCTCCATTGGAAATTTAGTTAATCTTAAAAAATTAATCCTTGGTCATAGTTTTGGAGCAATCCCCATTAATAAATTACCAAATACATTCTCCAAACTCCAGAAATTAGAAGAGTTTATAGCTGAGAATTGTCAATTAGAGACACTACCCGAGAATATTGGTAACATGACAGCACTTACAAAAATTAGGTTAAGAAATAATAAATTAGTGTCAATTCCGGAATCCATTGTAAAACTTAAAAATTTAGAAAGCTTGGATTTGTCGGATAACAAAATTACTAGTTTACCAAAATCGATGAAAAAGCTTAAAAAACTGAAGAATCTTAATTTGAAAGGAAATACAATTTCTGCAGAGGAGAAAGAGAGATTAAAAAAGGAATTACCTATTTGCGAAATTAGTTTTTAATCTTAAAAACTTCCAACCTCCCCTCAACATCGTTTGTCGGGAGGTTTTTTTTGCTTAAAGGTATTGCCTTTGCTCTTTTCAATAAGAAAATATCTAAAAATGCTTTTTAGAACAGCAAAATTTGATCTTCCGATAAATTTTAAAAACACAAAGTAAGGGTAATTAATCGAAATTCTTGTAACAAAGTCAGGGTAATTAATCGAAATTTTTGTAACAAAGTCAGGGTAAAATTAGTTTTGTTTGAACGAATAAACTTAATTTTCGTTGTTAATCAGGTTGAATTCTGTCTGTAAAATACAATCTTGGGTTGTCGACCCAAGAACCCGGTTAAAGCCGGTTATACCAATAAAATGGAGGATTGGCCATATTCATCTGCAATCTATTATTTAGGAGGAAAGTCTGTGCTTAGTAAAGTTCATTTGTTGTAAGTTGTGTTAGTTGCGCAGGATTTGAAATCCTGCGCAACTAACACAGAGATATCTTGTATAGTAATTACAAATGCGGAAAAGTTTTTTTTTTCGAAAAAATTGAAGTTTAAATTAAGCTTCGTGCTTTTCCCAAATTTGCACCAACTCACTCAGTGTCGCTACAGCTTTTTCCATATCTTGCACGCTCACATATTCATGTTTCGAGTGAATAGCCATTTCACCTGTAAATAGATTAGGACAAGGTACACCCATAAACGATAATCGGGAGCCGTCAGTTCCTCCTCGGATAATTGCGCGTCGAGCTTGTACTCCTGCTCGTTCCATTGCCTGCACCGCGTATTCCGTAACAAAAGGGACATCCGCAAGCTTCTCCTTCATGTTTCGATATTGCTCGCTGCGCTCTGCTCGGTAGTGTGCTCCTGGAAAGTCGATCATAACTTCTTCTGCAATTCTTGTTAATTTGTCTGCATACGAATTCATCTTTTCTGTGTTATGGTCACGTAAGATAAATTGAACTGTAGCTTCTTCCAAACCTCCCTGAATCGAAACCGGATGAACGAAGCCTTCCCTTCCTGAAGTGGTTTCAGGTGACCATTCTTCCTTTGGTAATCGCGAAACAAATGCCGAGGCGAGTTTAATTGCATTAACCATTTTTCCTTTCGCATATCCTGGATGTGCACTTACACCGGTAAAAACGAACTTCATTCCATCAGCTGAAAAGGTTTCGTCTTCGATATCTCCTAAAGGTCCGCCATCTAAGGTATAACCATAAGTAGCCGTAATTTTATTCATGTCAAGATAATCTACTCCTCTTCCAACCTCCTCATCTGGCGTAAATAATACTTGAATATCTCCGTGTGGAAATTGTTTTGTTGTGAGCTGTTGAACAAAATCCATAATAATGGCTATTCCCGCTTTATCGTCTGCTCCCAAAAGTGTCAGACCGCTCGCCGTAATCAGATCGTCCCCGATTTTTTCCTTCAAATATGGATACCTTTCAATGGTGATCACCTGCGAAGGATCATCTGGCAAAACGATGGGTGCCCCGTTGTAGGAACGGTGGAGAATAGGCTTAACATCTGTTCCGCTGCAATCAGGTGCAGTATCCATGTGCGAGCAAAGCAAAATGCACGGTGCGTTTTGGTTCGTAGTGTTTCCCGAAATAGTCGCTATGACATATCCATTGTCGTCCATTTCTACTTGTTTCAGACCAAAAGTGCGCAATTCTTCCGTCAATAATTTTCCAAGATTTTTCTGTTTTTCAGAGGATGGAAAGGATGTGGAATTTGGATCTGCGCTTGTGTCGATTTGAACGTAGCGCATAAAACGCGAGGCAATATGCTCCATAATTATAAATTAGGAGCGAAAATTACATAAAAAAAGGAAGTTTAAACCCTAAAATTCATGGTTTATAAAGCAAATCGGTAAAGTGGCCTTGTCCAAATACACATAATTATAGCTATTACGTTTGTGACAAATTCTTTAATTTTAATCCATGCACGATATTCAAACTTCAAGTGATGTTCACACATTAGTGCGCGTTTTCTACAACAAAATCATGGGAGACAAGCTACTCTCTCCTTTCTTCGCGCAATTAGATTGGGATGAGCATTTACCGAAAATGGAAAAATTCTGGCGTTTTGTTTTATTGGAAGAGACAGGATATACCACCAACGTTACCGAAAAACACCTGCAGATGCGATTATCACCCGCTCATTTTGAGCAATGGTTAGCATTGTTCAATGAAACTGTAGATACTTTATTTTCAGGAGAAAACGCCGATAAAGCAAAACAACGGGCGGCGCTCATTGGGTGGACCATCCAAAGTAAAATGGTTTAATCTAATTCTATTGTTTTTTCAACCTCCCAGTTGGCGCGAATGGAGGTGGCTTCAGGGAAATACAATACCCGTTCGGGCTGAATATTTCTTCTTGGGTCAACGGGGTCCCATTCTCCATTTTGGTTGGTGTCAAGGATTAATTGAATGTCGTATTTCCCGGGAGATAATCTAGGGACCGTTATACTCGATCCATTGAATGCAAGCTGCCTTGAAGACTTTCCGTCTTTCACTAAGAACATCACATAACTTCCCTCTTTTGATACTTTTAGGTGAAGTACCCCTAATTCACGTTCCGATTTAATGGAAAATGCCATTCGTAATTTCCGTGAATTTGTGTTTCCTGAGTATCCCACAAGAGCGTTAGAATCGCACTCGAAGAAAAAATTACCACTCCACGAGGAAAGGCTTTTTAATTGTATTCGCTGCTTTGAAAAGCTTATTTGAACAGGAACTATAGCACTGTCTGGCATTGATATTACACGGCTTTTCCCCTGATCAATTGTGCTAATAAAATCGTTCGCATCGAAAATGACCTGATCTGAATTTTCATCTGAGGTAGCATTTAAAGCCAAACGTATGGGGGTTGTTTTGCCTGTTTTATTTACCAATTGATTGATGGTATCATTTCCAATTACAAGAAAAAATTTGTCCTCTTGAATTGGTGCTACAGCAAGAATCATCGAATCTTTTTCTTTGAAGATTCTATCCTCGGGCAGAAGTTTTCCGTTGAAAAGAATTGGGTTTTGCTTACCAACTGGAACATGTAAGGCAAGCAGTCCTGGTGGAATGAACTTTTTATTTTTAATTTTATCAGCACCACGAGGTGTTGAAAGATACAAATTGGCACTGTCGATGCTGCCTTTGAGAATGGCACGAAAAGTTGTATCAAATCCTTGTTTTTCGAGGGAATCTATTGTCAAGTTATTATTGGCGTCTTCAAATGCTTTTAGCACATAATTTCCTGCTTTAATAGCGTTTATATTCGCCATTCCGAACTTATCAGTGCGCGCGAAATAGCGTGGGGATTGCTCGCTCATACTTTCGAACAAGCCAACAGTTATTTTTTGAGCCGGAGAATTTTTAAATGCTTCATTTACGTTCACTTTGATTGTGGAAGAATCTAAATCAGGGCCAGAGGAAAAAATATAGGTATACAAGGAATCATTCCCCTCATGGAAATCTTTTACAACTCCATTCATAAATAAAGAGTAGGTTGTGTTTTCCTTCCAAGGTTTATCCCAAGTGATGGTCAATGTTTTTCCGGAAACACTTGTTTCTGCAGTTGCATCGGATGGAACAAGCACTACACTTTCTTTCGCGGGATTTAGGGTAATGCGTTCGTCAAATTCGAAGGTAAAAACCTGTGCCTTGAGATTGCGCTCGTTTTGTTTAATGGATGAATTTATAATTCGGGGCGCAATGTCATCTTTATTTCCACCAGAAATGCTGCCGATTTGAGCACATCCTGCAAAAAGGGCGCATGCAAGAACGATTAAAAACAATGATTTCCGATCCAAGAGCAAATTTGTGTTAAATATTGTTTATCAATTTCGTCAAAGTCAGCCAAGCGATCACTATCAACGTCGAGTACAGCAACGATAGTATTGTCCTTTTTTATTGGAAGTACAATTTCGCTTTTCGACAAGGAGCTGCAGGCAATATGTCCTGGGAAAGCCTCCACATCTGGAACGATTAATACGGCGTCACGCTCCCAGGATTGTCCACATACACCTTTTCCTTTCTGAATCCTCGTGCAAGCCAAGGTTCCCTGAAAAGGGCCTAGAACTAATTCATTTCCTTTCACCAAGTAAAAGCCTACCCAAAAAAAACCAAAGGATTCTTTTAGCACTGCAGTAGCGTTGGCCAAATTAGCTACGAGATCCTGTTCTCCAGAAAGTAAGGTGCTAAGTTGTGGGATAAGGTGTTGATACTTTTCCGTTTTGGAACCGTTTACAATACTCAGTTCTTCCGCCATGAGACAAAGATAGTTCAGAAACGTGTAAATTGATTCTGTCGTGCTGAAACACCAAAAAAAATTCGTATATTCAAGTTAAATAAGAAAAATATGTTGACAAAAGTACAAGTAGAAAAAATCCTGTTTCTCGACATCGAAACTGTTCCGCAAACATACAGCTACCAGGATTTAGATGAAAAAACACGCGAATTATTTAATGCAAAAACGAGGTTTTCTCAATCCGAGGAAAAATCATTTGAAACGCTTTACAACGAACGAGGAGGCATTTTGGCTGAGTTCGGAAAAATCGTCTGCATTTCGGTGGGAATGGTCAGAGAGAACAACCTCAATAAAACAATTCGATTGAAATCCTTTGCCCATGACGATGAAGAAACATTGTTGAACCAATTCAAACGCTTATTGGACGAGCATTATAATTCTCCATCTCACATTCTCTGTGGTCATAATGCCAAGGAATTTGATATCCCATACATCTGCCGAAGAATGTTGATCAATGGCATTGCACTTCCGGCAATACTTGACATTGCAGGAAAAAAGCCTTGGGAAATTAATCACCTTGACACATTAGAGCTTTGGAAATTTGGCGATTACAAGGCGTTTACTTCCTTGGCGCTGTTGTGTCACGTGTTTCAAATTCCTACCCCGAAAGACGATATTTCCGGCGCGGATGTAGCAAGGGTGTATTACGAAGAAAACGATCTTCCCAGAATTCGACACTATTGCGAAAAGGATGTGGTCGCTTTAATTCAGCTGTTCCTAAAAATGAAAGGAGATGCCTTAGTTGCTGATGAAAACATCAGCAGTGCAAGTTAAAAGTTCATTTGGGCTTGGATTCTTAGTAAATTTCCTCTTTGATAATTATCTTTGTTAACGAAATCTTCAAAACGTCTTGAGGACATGGTGTACATTAAGACAAGTTCAAAGTTTTTACCCATTTGCCATTCAGTTCCAATTTCTAGTTCTTCTACACGATAGCTTCTTGCATCTAATTCATGCTTTTTGCCCCCTTTGTATTGTTGATACCTCACAAATGGAATTAGCGTTTGATCTCCGAAATTTATTTTGTAGCATGCCGTAATAAACCCACCACTTAAACGCTGAGTCGAAATTGAGTCAGCAAATTTGTCAAACTCCGGACCTTTGCCAATATTGTACTCAGCTAAAATTCCAAAAGGTTTTGGGTACAAAACAAAGGTTCCGGCCACACGCTCATCATCGTACAATTTATCAGCCGCATATTTTACTCCGCTCGATGTACTTAATACCGTGTACTTCCCTTTATAGGCTTGAACACCAGTTTCAATAATTTGATTTTTTACCTGAAACGGATAAGAAATTCTTGAAACAATGTGTCTGTTTTTATTTACTTCAGGCCTATTTGCCGTTTGACCATTATAAGCCCCAAAAGCAAAGACACCATAATCGCCAGATCCCTTCAACCCATCATTAACTAATGATGAAAAAAGCTTTCTTGTTTTTTCAGGTGCCCAATAAAAGAAAACACCTAAATCGCGCTCATTTGAAACAGCACTGTTTAAGGCGTCGGCACGATCAAGTGGTAAGCGATTTTGCGAAGATTGCATATTTTCAAAACCAAATGGAACCTTACTTTGTCCTATTCGAAAACGAAATTCATTCTTTTCATCTATTCCAACATCAAAATAAGCATCTCGCAATTGTGTAAAATGTAATGAAGATGAAGAGGGAGCGCTTGCAAAATCAGGTTGAATGTAGAAATATACTCGTGGATGAATTTGACCGAAAAATATAATTCTCATTCTGCGAATGAAGAATCCACCGTCACCACCCCAACTTTTGTCACATTGTTCACATGACAAATCCTCATTCGTTTGCAAAAGACCGTTATATCGAATTTGTGTATAGCCTCGAATTGCCATTTTCTCATACCATTTCTTTGATATTTTCAGTGTTGAATCCTTTGAAACTTGTGTAACTTGAGAGAATGAAATAGTTCCAAAGCATAAAAAACAGATTAATGTAATTTTGTTCATATCGATTTATATTTTTTGCCAAAATTACTTTTTAACATTTGGTTAATATTGTAATAACTAAATGATAACCTTTTATTAATTTTTTTAATCTTATGTTAACATTGACAACGACTGTTTAATTTTTCATTGCGGATAAATACTCGTATTCTTCCGTCTGATATAGCATTGAGCAACTTTATTTATAAAACCTAATGTTATCTTTACGTTAACAAATCCACCTATCTTCTTATTACCCGAAGAAGCCCGTTACATTTGCGTCAAAATGATCTATTATGGCAGGAATTTTAAGCTATTTTTTACCGAAGGACAGAGTTTTTTATAATCTTTTCGAAGAAGCGAGTGACAATTTGCAGTTAATTGCAAAAAAACTACAACAAGTCGTTCACGAGCCCGATTTCAACAAACGTGCTCAATTAATTTCAGAGATGGAAGGAATCGAGCATAAAAACGATGAGATCTCGCACACTATATTTGTGGAACTCGGTAAAAATTTCATTACGCCGTTTGATAGAGAAGATATTCACAGTTTGGCTTCTGCCTTGGATGATATTGCGGATCATATTTATGCTGCAGCAAAAAAGATAAACTTCTACAAAATCGATCCCATTTCCGACCAAGGAATTCAAAAAACAGCTGATGCCATCAACGATGCGGTTATCGCGGTAAAAGCAGCCGTTATGGAATTACGCAACTTGAAAAATACGCAAAAAATTATTGAATGTGTAATTAAAATCAACAGCATCGAGAACAGTGCAGACGATATTTTTGATATGAGTATTGAACGTCTCTTTGAATCGGACGTGGATGCTAAGGAACTCATTAAAAGAAGAGAGATTTACCAGGTAATGGAGATTGCTACGGACAAATGTGAAGATGCTGGCAATGTCATCGAATCAATCGTCGTGAAATACGCTTAAGTAAACTAACCTATAAATCACTGAGCACATGTTTGCTTTATTAATAACCGTAATAATTATCGCCATTCTTTTCGATCTTGTGAATGGTTTTCACGATGCAGCAAATTCTATTGCAACTGTAGTTTCAACAAAGGTGCTCACCCCTTTTCAAGCCGTAGTTTGGGCCGGATTGTTTAATGTTGTAGCCATTTTCATATTTGACTTAAGTGTTGGAAACACGATTGCAAAAACAGTGAATACCTCTGCTATTGACCTTTGGGTAATCTTAGCGGGATTGTTAGCTGCTACTGCATGGAATTTATTTACATGGGCACTTGGGTTGCCTTCTTCTTCCTCACACACCTTAATCGGAGGCTTTGCCGGGGCGGCAATGGCTTATGCCGCAAACGACGGAGGTTTCGGCTTTCTTGGTTTTGGCGTGTTAAAAACAGAGGAAGTGTTGAAACCCTTGCTCTTCATCTTTTTAGCACCAATAATTGGTGGACTCATCGCCTTTATTATTGCATTGGTTACAATACAACGTAATTTCATCAAAAAAATATTCTTTGCGACTTTGTTGAGTTTCATTACAGTTTTTGCCTCTTGGTTCTACAAGGATGTCTTTGAAATTAAAATTCAAATGATTTGGATCATTGGAATTGTACTTGGTTTGTTTTTAATCGTCTACATTATCTACCAACTGCTATACGGTAAAAGACAAAGTGCCTTGCGCGAATCGTCGATGTACAAAAAGCTACAACTTTTATCATCTGCAGCTTTTTCTATTGGGCACGGTGGCGCCGATTCTCAAAAGGTAATAGGTATTATTTGTGCGGCCTTATTGGTTTATTCCAACATGGAGCGCGAAGGTAAGGTTGACGTCGCATTACCAGATTCTTTCAAAGTTTCAGAAATATTTCAAATTAAATACGAAGAGGATGGCAATATGAAAAAGTTTAAACCTCAACGATACGGTGAAATTTACGGAAGACCATTTATGCTTTGCAACGATACTAAATTGTTTGATGTCAGTGAAGGTAAAAAAATCAAAGTTGACGACTCGCATATGGCCATTATAGATGGAAAAAAGGTAGATATTAAAGAAGCATTAGTACCGTTTGAAATTTATTCTAAAACAAAAAGAGTTGAGAAAGACGGAAAAATGAAAGATGAGACGAGCATTTATGATTTATCAAATGATTCTCTTGTTTTCAAAGGAGGAAAAATCAACAAACATTGGGTTTATGCCGAGGTATTTAAAGATTTTTTGGATGAGAAGGGAAAACTTAAAGAATCGTACAAGATTGAATCAAAATTCACACGTGAAACAACTCCTTATTGGGTGGTTCTTGCCTGTTATTTAGCAATTGGAATCGGAACCTTAATGGGAGGATGGAAGATTGTGAAAACGATGGGGACGAAAATTACAAAAGTGACTCCTTTAGAGGGTGTTTGTGCAGAAACTGCAGGAGCTTTGACGCTCTTTACAGTATCTCAATTTGGTATTCCTGTTTCCACTACCCATACCATCACGGGGTCAATTATCGGGGTTGGTGCCACGAAAAGGTTGAGTGCTGTGCGCTGGGGCGTTACGATCAATTTGCTTTGGGCTTGGATTTTGACAATCCCTGTTAGTGCTATCCTTGCAGCAGTGTTTTATCACTTAATTCTGTTGGTGAGTAATTAATTGAATTTTTATATAACTCAGGTGCTTGTTATTCAAATAACACTATATTTGTTTAAACTTTAAAACAACCTATTTATGAAAAAATTATTACTCTTTGTTTTTATTCTGTGTGCCGTTTCCTCTTTAAGTGCGCAAGTTATAGTTGCTGGTGTTTCTCCGCAAAATATTGTCATGAATTACACTCATACCTGGGCAGATCCTACGGGAGGTTGGGGCACGCCTGACTTTAATATACCTGGAA